>DMOT01000158.1 GCA_003456765.1 Bacillota bacterium | reverse complement strand
GATCCCCGTCTTCACTGACCTGGAAAAGCGCAAGGGTCGGGATGCGGCGTTCAGATCGGTCAGTTGCATAATTAACGCATGCATAGTAGTTGCGGCAGGAGTAATGGTTGCAGGATTCATATTCGCCGAACCGATAGTCGGGTTTGTGGCCCCCGGGTTTTCGGGAGAGACGTATGTGCTCACAGTGAAACTCACCCGGATCCTGTTTCCCATAGCGCTTTTCACTGTAGTCGCGCACTGCGTAACCGGAGTGCTGCACGCGATGGACAAGTTCGCGGTGCCGGCCATGGTTGGCCTTGTGCAAAATGTTATAGTCATCACTTCCATACTTGTTTTCGGGCCCAGATACGGGATCACGGCTGTAGCTGTCGGAACTGCGCTTGGGGCCGCATCGATGCTCCTTGTGCAGTTGCCCGCGCTTTTTTCGGTGGGGTTCAGATACCACTTGACCCTCGACTGGCATGATGCCGGTCTTCGCCAGGTGGGCAGGCTGATAGGGCCTATCGTCCTGGGTTCCGTCGCCGGACAGGCCGGCACGGTGGTCATTCGAACACTGGCGTCGAGGCTTCCCGAGGGTTCAATAACGTATCTCAACTATTCTCAACGCCTTGTGGGATTGCCTGTGGGGGTTTTCGGCAGTGCCCTCGTCACTGTGCTCTATCCGGCTTTGGCGCGCATGTACTCTGAGAACAAGAGGGATGATTTCTCAAAGATGTTCCGTCGGTCTGTAGGGGTAGTCTTCTTTACGCTTCTGCCTATGGCTGTCGGGCTTGCGGTTCTTGCAACACCCGTGGTGCGCCTGGCGTTCGAGAGGCGTGCGTTTACGCCTGAGGCAACTGCTGCCACAGCCGCTGCCCTGGCCTATGCCTGCGTGGGAATTCCGGCCACGAGCCTTTCGCTCCTGTCATCCAGGGCTTTCTATGCGATGCAGGATACAATTACTCCTGTGGTGGTCAATATGTTGGCTGTTGGGGTCAACGTCGGGATCAGCCTGGCGCTTGTTGGGCCCATGGGCCATGTGGGGCTGGCCCTCGGAGGCGCATGCCAACCCATAGCCTCGTTCCTGATTCTGCAGGCAGTGTTGAGATACAGGGAGAAGAAATGGATGAGGAAGGAGCGGCCAAACGGGCTTGAGGACAGATACAGCCTGGCTGCGTCCATCGCCAAATCTGTGGTGTCGGCAACTGTAATGTGGGCTGCGGTGTCGTTCTTCGATGCCTGGATAACCACGGCGTTGCCCGGTTCGGGTACAGGCATGCAGGTAGTACGGCTTGGTGGCTCAGTCGGTGCGGGAGTAGTCGTCTATTTTGCGGTGGCCGCTATTTTGAAGAGCCAGGAGCTTTCATTTGCTTTCAACACGGCGAAAAAGAGAGTCGCGGTCAGGCGATCACCCAGGTAGAAACGCCTGTTGATCTACATGGGGCACATGCTGTGCACCCACTGGGTCAAAGCGCCGTGCGACATATAAGTGACACTTATGTAACACCTTTGCGACAGGGTTTGCGCGTCCTTGCAGTGCGGTTTGCGCTCGGGATCTGTGCCATGCCTGTGATGTGCGGCGCCGCAGTTGGTTTAAGGCTATTGATGGAGGTTGAATATGCAGGTTCATCTGGACTGTGTTCATTGTAATGTGAGGCAGGCACTGGAGGCGGCCCGCCTCACAACCGCTGATACTGGTATTCATAAGAAGATAGTCTTCGCATCCCTGGAGGCGCTCGGGAAGTACGATTCTTATAGAACTCCGGCGGAGATGAGCAGGGCCGTCCACGATCTGGTCAAGCAGTACTCTGGCAATCCGGATCCTTACAAGAAGGTAAAGGAAGATAGCATCGCTATGGCCAGGGGTGTTTACCCGAGGCTGAAGAGGCTTGTTGAGGGCGATGTCGACAGATTGCTCAGGGCTTTGGAAGTATCGGCGGCGGGCAACCTTCTGGACGCTGGAGTATACGGTGATCTGCGCACTCAAGACATGGAAGCCGTCCTCATGGAAGAACTAGACAGAGGGTTTGCCCTCTCTGACCTGAAAGCCCTCCGCGGAGATCTTCCGGGTGCAAGAAATGTGTTGATTGTCGCCGACAATGCAGGCGAGACAGTGCTTGACCGCATCTTGATCTCAGAGATCAAGAGGGCTTGCGGGAGCGGGACTGAGCCGAACGTATTTTACGGAGTCAGGAGCGTTCCCATGATAAATGACGCGACAGTGGAGGATGCTGTAGCATCAGGCTTGGAGCATGATGCGATCATTGTGGATACAGGGTGCGGTGCCCCCGGCCTTGTTCTCGATGACGCCGACCCGGAGTTCCTGGAGATCTACCGGGAAGCGGACGTTGTGATCAGCAAAGGCCAGGGGAACTACGAAACGCTCAGCGACTCCGCGGGCCGCACAGTCTACTTCGTTCTGAAGGCGAAGTGTGAGGTAGTGGCCAGAGATACCGGGGCAAGCCTCGGGGATTATGTGTTGCTTCGCAGGTAGCTGAGGCACATGTGGGGCAGCCGCATTGGATTGAAGATTCGGGAGGCCGACGCTTTTAGCATCGGCCTCTGCCACATGAATCACACGTATTTCATTCACAACAGGCGCTCTCTACACCCACCCAGCCCATGCCAGGGCTTCTATGACATCTGCGAGCACGGGAGCGTCACTGCCGTATAGAGCCTGGAATTCGTCTATTCGCCGGCGCAGCTCCTCTCTGTGGTAGTGCCGCAATGGATCTGAAAGCCTTGCCACCAGCAGCAAGAAGGAGCTATGTGCGCTTTTGTCTTCCTGCCAGATCTGCTGCGCTTCCAGGAAGGAGTGGCTGACTGTTCCCAGGTAGTTGTTGCGGCGCTCGCTGGTCGGTGAGACTCCCACATTCAGCTCCGTGTATCGCCGCAGGCTCTCTTCAAGCTCAGAGGTGCCCCTGGGTCCCTGGGCCTTGAGGTTTTGGAGTAGGTCTACTGCTTTGCTGCATTGGCCGGTCATGACATACAGGCCTGTAAGGGGAAGGGGATCGTAGTGCTCTTCTGCCATGCCCTTCGCTCGCTCTGCGTAGGCGAGCGCTTGCTGGTAGTCATCCTCGACCGTGAGGGCGTAGTAGGCCAGTGTATTAAGGTTAACACTGCTTTCGAACCCGCATTCCAGCATCGTTTTATAGGCGCTGGCAGCGCCTTCCCTGTCGTCCAGGTTGGTGCATACGACCGCCAGGGCATTGAGGTGCTCTCGGCTTGGCTCGAGTGCTACGAGGGCCTCAAGAATGTCTCTGCTCCGCTCAAGGTCCACATGGGCCATCTCATGGATGGACTCATCCTGGGTTGTGTAGTAAGTGCCCATGAAGTAGATGCGGGACAGGATCTCCAATGCCCTGATGTCATGGGTATTTCGCTTTATTGCCTCTTCGAGCTTGAGAACGGCTTCGTCATACTTCCTGTCCATGAGAAGCTTCTCTTCTTCCCGGAGTTTCCGCGGCTCAACTTCTATGAGTCCTTTCGGATTGGGGCCCGCTCCAAAATACAGGCCGTTGCTGGAAGACATGACACTGCCGTGCTCGTCGAGGGCCAGAATCCGTAATGAATACGCCTCTGCAACTCCTGTCAGGTAGATGGGAAGGACGCCTTTGTCGTCGGAGGCGAAGGCACCGAACTGAACTTCGGGAATGCTGTTGATCTCAAAGACCGTATCAGCAGTCCTCAGCGAACTCATGCCCATAGAATTGTAGCCGTGTTCGCCGTAGCTGATCGAATGAAAACTGAGGCTGTACGCATGGGCGCCGGGATATGGATTCCATCTCACCGTGAATGGCCTTCCGTCGTAGACAAAGCCAGTCAGCGGTTCTAAGATTTCCACGGGTTCTGCGAAATGCAAGGCGACTTCTCTTGTTTCGCCTCGTTCGAGGGTGAATTGAGCGCCGACCATCTGAAGGTGATATCCCTCGACCTCTTTGGATTCCCGATGGCCCAGGGCAATTCCCACCTCGTATCGGCATCCTGCGGGCAGACTGAAATGGAACTTGCCATCATCGAGCACGGTGAACGCGGGGAGGCCAGTGTAGTCTGTGGAGAAAGCAGTAGTCTCCTTAACCTCACGCACAATGATGCGTGCACCCGGCAAGGGTTTCCCATCAAGGAGCACGATGCCTTTGATCTCTCCCATGCCTGCACCGGCGTCTGCGCCCTCAAGGGCATTGAGAGCGGCTATCCTGGCGTCGACTCTCTCGCTGTGGGGGATTCTAATAGATGCGATCTTATCCGAAGTGGAACCAGGATCTCCGGGCTGCTCATACGTTTCCTGCCGAAGCCGGTCTTCATCTTCGAACATCTCGAGGATCTTCTCATAGGCTGCTCTTGCCCCTTGATAGTCCCCCATTGCAACCAGAAGATCGCCCCTCCTAAGCTGCTGCTCTTCGCGGCGGGCTGTGGGCATTTCCGTGGCGCAGTAATCGAGCATGGCCTCTGCATCGTCAAACCGGCCTTCCGCGACGTACATGTCGACCAGGAGAAAGGCGGCTTCAATGCGGTTGCCCATGTTTCTTCCTTCCGAGGCTGCCTTGAGGAGATACTCCTCAGCTCTCGGATCACCTGAATGGTACAAGGCAACCGCCAGCTGATGCGTGGCGTGAGGGGCCGACCAGTGATCGGAGTACATCGTGTATATCTCGAGCAGTCTTTCTTCCTTGCTCAATGCTTCTTCGGGAATCTCGTCGATCACATTGTGGCTCCGCGTTGTCCACATGCTGCTTGGGAAGATAACAGCCCTAAAGCTTTGATTGTCCGGCAGGAGAGAGGCCGACCAGTACAGGGCGTCCGGTATCCTTTCATCGTCCGGGTATTCGGAGATGAACTTGTCATAGTAGGCAAGGGCCTTCACCGGGTCGCGGTTTTCGCGCGCGCGCTCGGCCATCTTGAGCAAGTAGGCCCCGCCCGAGGCTCTCGCGAGGCCCGCGAGGGATATGAGGAGCAGGGCGGCGATAACCAGGTGCTTGTTCTTTACCCTTATCGTTCGGCTCATAGGAGGCTCACTCCTTGGCTTATTATGGACGCCGTTTCCATGTCGCTTCCGGCCTGCATCATGAGGGCAGCGGTGCTCTGGTCGACTAAGAACAGGGAGGACAGCTGTCCCCACATCCCTATCCCCACAAGAAGAAGAGCTGCAGCTGCTGCGGGCACGGGGATCTCAGTCGTTCCGTCCCAGAAGGCTCTTGCGCGCTCGGCGACCCTGGTCCACCACGTAGTGGATGTTGATTTGCGATTGGGCTTTTCGAGGGCGGTCGCGCCGGGTACTGTATTAGGGCCCAGGGCGGCGCCTGTATGCATCGCCTGCCTGAGTTTCATGGCAAGGCGCTGCTTCTTCTCGTCGCTGAACGACACCTGCTTCATCTCATCTTGCAACGCCCGTGTCAGCCTGTTTTTCTTCACAGTTCCTCACCCCCAAGAGTTTCAGCCAGTTTTCGTCTGCCTCTGTGCAAGAGGCTCTTGATTGTGCCGACAGGCTTGCCTGTCATATCCGATATTTCAGGGATCGAAAATTCCTCGTAGTAGAACATCACGATGACTTCCCGATATCGGGGCGGAAGGCCCTCGACGGCTCGGCTTACTCGTCTGCCTTCCTGACAGCGCTCCCACGCGTCTTCGATGGGGGGTTCAGGATCGGGAATGTGCGAAAAATCCTCAGGCGGCAAAAGGCTAGAGCTGCTTTGGGTTTTTCGCCGGTGACGCTGATAATGGCGGCAGTGCCTTATAAGGATGGTATACATCCAGGAATAGAGTGCGGATTCTCCGCGGAACTGATCGATGCGGGTTACAACCGATAGCAATGTCTCCTGGACTGCATCTTCAGCCAGGCTGGCATCGCCCAGGATGAGAGTGGCAGCCCGCAGGAGACGGTCGGCGTAGAGAACGACCAGCTCATCCGCGGCTTCTTCTTGGCCTGCCTTGAGCCGAACCGAAAGCGGCTCTTCACATGAGGTTCTTGCCTCGAGACGCATGGGCATAGATAACTCCCTTACCGTAGATGGCAACAGCTCTTCCCCCCTTCACCTATTGAGAGGCGGGCGGGGGCGAAAAGGTTGCACTCAGCTATGTTCATATTAGCGTTTTTGCCTACGGTGCGCATAGTTGGTGTGTCATGGCGCCTGGAAAGCCAATGGAGACGATGGAGATGGGGGATGCGTGCTCTTGATGCGGCGTGGTTTTGGCGGAGGAGAGCTTAGGAGGGGGGGTGACCCGGTGGTGGGCCGCTTTTCCGGGCAAGCGACCCGCTAGCGGGTCGTTTTTGTATAATTCGACCTACTGGTGGGTCAATCGGCAAGCAGGCGCGCCAAGTCCTTATCGCTCTGGATTCTGTGCGAAAACTGGAGCCTCCATAGCTGGGCATATGATTCGTGGTGGCCATGCACCGCTTTCCTATTTGCATTCGCCGGGCACGTTGACCCAATGGTGGGCCGTTTTTTGGAAAAGTGACCTGCCCGCGGGCCATCCACCCTGAGATTCGACCCACTGGCGGGTCAGTACGGCGCTCCGGTCTGGAGACTCCGCCTCGAGACAGGTTCGGGTTCGGGTTGGGGTTCTCAAGACCGGAGCATGTGTTCATGCACCCTCTCCCCACATGATTATCACAAACTCCAGCCCCTCCTCGTAGTTGCTCCGGAAGCTGTGGGCTGTGTTTGCAGGTATCATGTATGCTTCGCCTTCTGTGAAGCTGTACTCGCCGGACCCCAGCTTGATGGAGCCCTT
>DMOT01000306.1 GCA_003456765.1 Bacillota bacterium | reverse complement strand
TCATCTCAATCTCCCTCTTTACTTCTTTGGAAACAATAAGGATATGAAATAAGTAACTCGCAAAAGGTGTCTTTGCCCAATAGAGCGCCCAGGCTTTGAACGGCGGACAATGCAGACCCTGGGATTGGGCAGGTGCTTATCGATACTTGCTTAGACATGCTCGTGCGCCCACTCGGGCTTCTCTTGCCGTAGCAGTGTACTCGTGTGCATGTAGGGCTGGGCCTTGAAGCTAAATCCTTACGGCTGTGTGCCGATTGGCTGGATATGGAATAGGGGACATGAGATGTGGGAGGTGGCGCTCTATGAACGGAGATACGCTTGATGCCACGGCTAGGCAGTGCATTGCACGCTACTCAATGCTAGATGCAGGCGATGGAATCGTGGTGGGAGTCTCTGGAGGGCCGGATTCTGTAGCTCTGCTTCTCTTCTTGCTCGATATTGCGCCAGATCTCGATCTTCGGCTTCACATCGCCCACGTCAACCATATGATCCGTGGGGCGGATGCTGATGCAGATGCGGACTACGTTCAAGAGCTCGGCCGCAGCCTCGGAGTGCCTGTTACCGTAAGGCGTGTTGATGTTCCGAAAGCAGCCAGGGTCATGGGAGCGACAGTTGAAGATGCGGGCCGGTCTGCAAGGTACGGCCTGTTCCGGCAGACCGCCAAAGCCCTGGGGTTTTCCAAGGTAGCCGTTGGGCACAATGCTGATGACCAGGCAGAGACAGTGATAATGAGAGTAGTCCGTGGCACCGGAATCCGCGGGCTCGCCGGGATTCCCCCTACCCGCGACTTAGGGGAAGGAATTACGCTTATCAGGCCGCTGATCGACACTACGCGGACTGCTATAGAAGCCTACTGCAAAGAGAAGAATATCACCCCCAGACAGGATAGGACGAATGTGGATGTTGCCTACTTCAGAAACCGCGTGCGCTGGGAGCTGCTTCCGCTTTTGGAGTCGAAATACAATTCCAATGTCCGGGGCGCACTGGTCAGGCTAGCCCTGACTGCGGCAGAAGATGAGGCCTATCTCCGGTCTGCCGCAGACAAGGTGTTGGAACGTTCGATGGCGCAAGCAGGAGCCCGGTCAGGGTCAGGGTCAGGAGCCGGGGCCGGCGTGGGAGCCGGGCCTCTCCGGCAGAAAGCTGAAGTTCAGCTTGATCTCGTGGTGCTGCGGGATGCTCCGCCTGCACTCCTTTCGCGGGTTCTGGCGACGGCCTTTGGAATGGCCGCCGATGGCGAACATGATCTTTACTATCAGCATGTGAATGCCATGTCCGAGCTGGTAGCTACGGGGAGCGTGGGCGATTCCATAGACTTGCCGCGAGGCATTCGGGCATGGTTGACATACGAATGCTTGATGGTGGGCCGGGCAGAAGAGGCGGATATTAGCCTGAGCGGCGAGGAAACCGCGCGCAATAATGGCCGTGGCGGGGTGGATTGCCATGGCGCGGATGCCGCCACGTGTACCAAGATTCAGGTTCCGGGAGCAACCTCTGTCCCTGGTTGCGGCGTAATGGTATATGCTGCTGTCGGAGAGGTGGGTCGAGAGCTGGCTGCCTTGATCGATGCAGACGGTGCGCTTCCTGGGCCTCAGGACTTGGTGTTGCTGGCGCGCAGGGCTGCTGTTGAATGGGGCTTTGGCGAGATGATTCTCGATCCCCGGGGCCTTGGAATTTCGTGGGCAATATTCGATGCTGACAAGGCGGAGATGGACGAGCTGACCGTCCGCCCGTGGAGGGCAGGCGACAGGCTGGCTCCATTTGGAATGGAAGGGACCAAAAAAGTTTCTGATATTTTTACAGATGAGAAGATCCCCAGACGCGACCGGGCTCAGTGGCCGGTGGTGGTCTCTGGAGACCAGGTTGTTTGGGTTGTGGGTATGCGGGCGAGCGGCATCGCGCCCGTTGATGCCAACACCAGACGATTCGTGGTGCTCATAGCCGGATAGGACTGCGAGAGCAGGGAGAAGCTGTCGGCTCGATTCCCGGCGATGATGGACAAGACGGGAACGGGCTGATGCGAGAGCGGTTGCAGGCAAGGTGGAACGTTGAAGCTGGCATCTTCGTTAGAGTATAGTACAGCGGTACATGCGGGCCATGCAGATAGCCCGCTGCCTGCGAATCATCTCCGTCCCTTGGCTCTGAGTCTTGTTTGTGCCGTTTAGGGAGGCTATGATATAATCATTTTATGTATTATTGTGGTTAGAATCTGCTGTTCTACCCCGGCATGTTGTCCGGGATACGGTATTGAAGGAGGGAAGGCGCATTCCTCGCCATATTTGAGGGCCGGGACTTGTTGCGCCCACTAAGTTGAAGAACAGACTCATGAAAAGTCTCGCACTGTGGTTGTTGCTTGGCCTCATTGCGATCTCCATATCGAATTCACTATTCTCAAGTAAGCCCCGGCTTGACGAGATCACAGCGAGCCAGTTCATGCAATACTGGCAAGAACGCCGGGTCAGGCAGCTTGAGATAACAGGCGACAGCTCAATCAGGGGAACGCTTGATGACGGGTCCGGATTCAAGCTGTACTACCCCGACGTGAAGGGCCTTGTGGAAGACTTGCGCAAGGATCCGGATCTTGCGAATCGGGTAGAGCTGTCTATGGTGCCTGAAGGGCAGGGGGCATGGTGGATCGCTCTCATCCCCAACATAATATCAATAGTGCTTCTCTTTGTTGTTTTCTTCTTCATCATGAATCAGGTTCAGGGTGGAGGCAACAGGGCGATGCAGTTCGGCAAGAGCCGAGCGCAGTTGCACTCGGCTGAGAGGGGAAGAGTGACGTTCCA
>DMOT01000291.1 GCA_003456765.1 Bacillota bacterium | reverse complement strand
TTGGAATCTATTGAGTTGTATCGATCCTTCTTCAACACCCACGAATACGACAAGCTCGTAAGTAGAACTTCTGAAGATATCCAGTACGGCGCTTTCAGTCGAAGCGTAGATGTCACACCCTCTGGAACTGAACCTAATAGGACCTGGACAATATCTGTCACCGTCACTTATCAAGCGGGGGGGAGCAGCAGGAGTGTCACGCATCAGACGCTTTTTGCGGAACGCTGAGGGGTTGACTCTTGTCGAGACGATGGTCGTCATCGCTGTCTCGTCCATTCTACTAGCAGCGATCACAGCCGCAATGGTTGCTGGAGTCAGATCGTGGCAATCCACATCGTCTGCAGCCGCCATGTCGCGTCAGGCGGACGCAGCCCTTGCTGCTATTGTCTCAAAGATCGCAATCGCCAGCGAAGTGGACCTGTCCGTTCCCGAGTCCCCGAAGGTCGTCGTGGTCAGAGCGATAGGAACATATGAATACTCTTTCACTCTGACCGGTCGGGACATGATCATGCAGATTGCGAATCCAGACGCAACCACCTCCAGCGGAGTCGTGGGATCTGACGTCACCCTTATGCAAGTCAAAGAGTGCAGAAGGGATTCGTACGAAATCACCGTCAGGTGCGAAGATTCCGAAGCCTCAAAGACCGCATCAACCAGGGTGACTATCCGAAGGTAGGGGGCTATGGCATGACCAAACTTTTGCGTTGTCAACGTGGATATGCAATGGTGGTATCAATGGCAGCCATAGTAATATTGGGAATATTCAGTGTTGCGCTTCTCGCAGCGTCTTCGTCTACATACCAAATGCAGGCCAACAACAGGCACCGGATGCAGGCCCTTCTGATAGCAGAGGGGGGTGCTGAGAAAGTATATAGTCTCATAAAAACCGACCCTGGATACAAGACAAGCAGGTCCTTCAGCGTACAGGTGGGAACCGAAACGGCAGCCGGAACCATAGAGCGTTACGGAGGAAAATACACCATTAGATCCACTGGCACATCCGGCAGAAGGTCAGAAACAGTAACCCTGATCGTGTATACGGGCATATACGAGTACGGGCTTTACGCCGGAAATTACATCTTCGGTGAAAACAACAACGAGGTCAAAGGGGCAGATGTAGTATCAGGGGGCAAAATCGAAGGCATATCCGTAGACCCGGGTTTCGGGCTATACCCCAATTCTCCTCAAACATTTCCCCAGTTCGCGGCGGCTGATTATTGCAATTACCCCGTACCGGAAATCAGCGGACACACTATTACGGTCAGCGGGATCAGATACCTTGCGGGCAGCTTCGGCAATGATGCCAACGATGTGGTTATCCAATGCCCTGCTGGACAAGAAGGGACTCTGTTCGTCGATGGAGATCTAATCACCAGGAACAACCTGACTTTCATCGGCAACTTGGTCGTCATCATAGGCGGCGACTTGAATGCAAAGAATTCCGAGATGACTACATCCGGCAAAACCCATCTCATAGTCACGGGGGACGTCAAGCTCAAGAACAGCAAGGCTTTCCACGGCAGCATAATAGTTGAAGGCAAGTTCGAATGCAAGAACAACCTGGAGCTAACCTATGAGCCTGTGGGAGATGCCCTTGTACCCGGAGGCCCTGGCTCTGTGGGATACTCTGTTTTCTGGCAACGGTAGTCAACTTGCTATCCGGCAGCTGCAAGCAGCAATATACGCACGGCAAACGGAGACCTGTTAAGGCCTCCGTCATTGTTTCTATGTATATTCAGACGATCTGGTTTGGTAATCTAGCGCTTACCGAAAGCGTATTCAGGCTTCCAGACTTCCCACACACGCCCTACCAGACTGGATCCCGGCTTCAGCGTTTGCCTGCCAGGCTCCCATCCCGAGGGCATGACATCGCCGGTTGCCCTGTGATGCTGGTATGCATTTACCTGTCTTATGAGCTCAGACACGTTGCGACCCACTGGGGGAGTCAGTACCTCCATGGCCTGGATTACCCCATCCGGATCGATTATGAACCGTCCTCGAACGTTTACGCCTGCTTCCTCGTCATAAACCCCGTAGAGAGTCCCGATCTTTCCTCCTGGGTCTGACAGGATCGGGTAGGGCACCCCGCCCGATACCATCTTCGACAGCTCAGTTTCCTGCCATATCTTATGGCTGAATTTACTGTCGACACTGATTGCGAGCACTTCTACTCCCATCGATTGAAGCTCGGGATACTTGACGGCGACCGCCGCCAGTTCAGTGGGTCAGACAAAGGTGAAATCCCCTGGATAGAAACAGAGTATGACCCACTTGCCACGGTAGTTCGACAGCTTAATGCTTTTGAATTCACCGGCAACGAATGCTGCAGCGTCAAAATCCGGAGCTGGTCTGCCTATTCGGGCCTGCATATGCAAGTTCACCTCCTCATGATGTACTCGTTCTCCACTAATTCGTCTATTCCTCTGCTAACTCACGGGAATTCCATATCCTGCTTGCAGCGAGTTGAAAAACTCGCAGCTCCTTCCTGAGTCGAGGCAAGCTGCGAGTCAAATGTATGCTTTCCAAATGCTAGCTGAATTTGGTGGAGGCGCCGGGAGTCGAACCCGGGTCCGAAAAGGCCACTTGAGGCACTTCTACGAGCGTAGCCCGCATACTGAATTTCGCCCTGCGGTGCCGCGCACGGGCACGCTGCCCGAGGGCTATCTCGATGTTCTTAGTGTGCGCCTCCGAGAATTGGTGCACAAGCATCCCGACTTAGATGACGCCCTTGCCGAGCTCTCGGGAGAAGATCGGGTCGGACGGCTACTTAATTAATTAAGCAGCGTAAGCGTAATCGTTGGCACTTATCGTGCTTCCACCGATTAACGAGGAGGTGGGATCTCGGCCCGCCGCGCCTCGCGCAACGCTCTCCGTCGAAACCGTAACGCCCCCATGTATTCTATTCACACGTTATTATACCACTCGATCCGCGTATTGATCAAATGTAGCAAGCGGGTACATGTTCGCATA
>DMOT01000109.1 GCA_003456765.1 Bacillota bacterium | reverse complement strand
CCACCCTTATGCTTTGGGATGGGTGACGTCTTTCCCGAACATCCATGCCGAAAGGTCGCGAGCGAGGTCGCTGCCGGGGTTTCCTCCGAACCTGATTGTTCCCCCGCCCGGTTGCAGGTTCCATCCGCGGTGCCCGCTTGCGGATGAGGAATGCATGACTGTGGAGCCAGATCTTCGTGCGGTGTCGCGCGAGAAACCCTACGTCGCCTGCCACAAAGCCGAAATCGTTGAGCAGGGGGTGGACATATGGGCGGAGTAGCTACGAACGAGAAGGTGAACTCGCTTGAGAATCCTGAGGTCATACTTCAAGTGAGGGATCTCGTCAAATACTTCCCTGTTCGCATGGGGTTTTGGCAGTCCATGAGGACCAAGGAACAACCGGTGCTGCGAGCGGTGGATGGGGTGAGCCTCGATGTGTACAAAGGCGAGATCCTGGGATTGGTGGGCGAGTCGGGGTGCGGTAAGACCACGTTAGCCAGAACTATTCTTAGGCTAACCGACGCGACCGGCGGTGAGGCAGTTCTGGAAGGCGAAGACATCTTTGGACTCGATGAGAAAGAGATGAACAAGCTGCGTCGAAAGATGCAGATCATATTCCAGGATCCTTATGAGTCGATGAATCCGCGTATGGATGTGCAGACAATCATATCCGAACCTCTGGTGTTGCAGGGGCTTACGAAGTCTGTACACGATTCGCGCGACGCTGTGGCATCGGCGCTGGCTGATGTGGAGATGGTGCCACCGGAGGAGTACATGGGCAGGTATCCCCATGAGCTATCGGGTGGACAGCGTCAGAGGGTGGCTGTCGCACGTGCCCTCAGTGTGGATCCGGACTTCATAGTCGCTGATGAACCGGTTTCGATGCTCGACGTGTCAATCAGAGGCGAAGTCCTCAACTTGATGCTGAGGCTTTCGAGGAGCAGAGGGGTCACGTTCATCTACATCACGCACGACCTTGCTACGGCTCGCCATATTTGCGACAGGATCGCAGTCATGTATCTTGGCAAGATCGTAGAAATGGGAACGGCTGATGAGGTCATCCAGGGGCCGCTGCATCCGTATACTACGGCCCTGATTGGAGCGGTCTTCGTGCCCGATCCAAGGCATCGTGGATTCGCCGAGATATTGAAGGGCGAGATACCTAGCCCTGTTGATCCTCCGAGCGGATGCAGGCTGCATCCCAGGTGTCCACATACGATGGACATATGCAAAGAGGTCCAACCGGAGCTTGTTTTGCATGAAGGAACTCACCAGGTAGCGTGCCATTTAGCAGAGCGCTAGCTGGAAGGATAAAGCACCTCGCTTGAGGCTATTCCGGGGTCCAGATGGTTCGCCTGTGCACCTTCTGTGTGCGATAGGCATATATTTGGCTTGAGGGATGGTCGCAAGCGAGGTGTTTCTTATGCCAGAAGGAGAATACCGCAGTCCCGGGCATCGTACAAGAGCAGGTGAGGGGCCTGGAGATATTGCAGCGCATTATGGCGTCACGGCTACTGCTCTCCTGGAGCTTAACCCTTGGATGAGCCAGGAGGCGACTCTTGCCGAAGACGGCATTGTCGTGCTTCCTGTTCCGCATGGCTTGGAGGGATCGATGGCAGCCATCTCCGACCGACATGGGGGTCCCGGACTCCTCATCTATGGCGTTGGAGACTGGTCATCGAAGATGCTTGCGTCCGCTCAGTGTTCGTGGGCATCAGTCGCAGTGCTCTCCCCCGATGGCCGTTGGGTGGCGGTGCAAGGCGCCGATGGAAGGATTCACATCGTCGATGTGCGCGCTGACTCAGATCGAGTGATAACGGAGCCGCTCGCAGGGTTTGTAAGCCCGAAGTGGTCGGCTGGATGCGATTGGATCATGTATGAACATGATGGTCATGTGTACGTAGTGGATGCTGACTCACCCTCCAAGGGGCAGACTTTTCCCGGGCACTTTGCTGGTTGGCTTGGAGATGGTTACAGGACGATCTACACGCATATGGGTGACATCATTATCCGGGATATGGTGGACGGCACCGTGGCATCGCTGAGAAGCGAGCCTGAGCCGATATGGGGGTTGGCGGCTACGGCTTATGGTGAAAGCGTGGCATACCTGGCATCCCAGGGTGAAGATGTTGTGCTGTGCACGGTAGACGTTATTGCCGGAAACGGGTGGAGGGTCGGTGTTGACCGGCGAGTTTGGCCGTGGTCTCTTGCCTGGGCACCGAATGGCAAGATGATTGCATACTGTGCCGGGGGGAAGCAGGTAGATGGCGGCCAGGTCGTCCGGGTAGTTATCTCTAGGCCAGGGGATGATGGAGAGGTTTACGAGACCGAGGTCATAGGCGACCCGAGGTTTTCGGGATTATCATGGAGCCCTGACTCAAGAGCAGTAGCAGTGGCCGCGCGGATTGAGGGTCGTGGGCAATACGGGGTTCATGCGATCGAGCCGGGAGTTGGCATGTTCCAGCTTACCGGGACAGGTAACTGCGTCTTTCCCGATTGGGGACGCGAGGCTGGTTGAAGGAATCAGCGAATGGGGTAGGGGTCTGCCCAATGTAAGGACAGCAGCGCTGACAGCACGCGTGGAGAAGTCAAAAGGCGACCGCATTCGGTCGCGGTCGCCTGGTACGGTGTGGTTACCGACTCCCCTGAGTTTGCCGAGGCGTACTAAGAAGCCGAGCTGCTGGACTCTCCGTCCTTGCGGGCTTCCCTCTTGTAATCCTCGGACCGGTGGTCAGTGACGTAGAAACCAGATCCGTGGAAGGCTATGCCCATCCTAGATGGAACGAGCCTACGGACTGGGGAGCCGCATTTCGGACAGAGCGCGAGAGCTCCTTCTCCGACTCCATGTAGAAACTCGAATTTACCACACTTTTCACAGTTGTACTCATAGATTGGCACGGTCTGTCCCTCCCTCGGTCGATTCTACATTGTTCTGTTGAAGAATTCAATAGCCAGCCCTATCTGAGCTGAAAGGTTTAACTGGTCCAAAGCTTATGGAAGAATTCCCCCGAGCTTGCGCCCGGGGGAATTACTGAACCGCTATTCATAATGCATTGAATGCCCGTGCGACCTCTACTTAAAGAATACGTGGTCGCCTATTACTCGAGTGATGGTGCGAGAGCGCACCCAGTAGTTCGAGGTTTTGGAGGGATTGTAGAATCCCAGTGCCCCGTATGACGGATCCCAGCCGTTCAGTGCCCTCGTTGTTGCATCCAGAGCGGTGGACGAGGGCGTGTTGTGAATGCGTCCGTCCAGAACAGGGCTGAACTGATAGTATCTGCCGTCAATAACCTGGAACACTACCCCCGATATTGTGTTCGGATACAGATGGCTGTTGACTCTGTTCAGCACTGTGGCCGCAACTGCTACCTGGCCCTCATATGGTTCTCCGCCTGCTTCGGCCGTAACTAGCTGCGCGAGCAGTCTGACGTCTGATTGATTCCAGGCTCCGCCAGAGGGAAGCCCTCCGCCCCCGCCCGAATTCGGCGGTACAGAACCCTTGGAGGGGATGGTCAATACCTGGCCAGGATAGATCCAATCGCTCTGTAATCCATTTGCGGCCTTCAGTGAGCTTACTGTAACGCCGTATCGTTGTGCAACAAGGAACAGCGAATCTCCGCTCCTGATTGTGTAGGTCGCACCTGACTGCCAGTTCGGCGGATTTGACGAGGCTTGGTTCGGGATCGTCAGGATTTGTCCGGGATATATCATGTCGCTGACCAAGCCATTCGCTGTACGGATGGCACCCACTGTCACGCCATATCGACGCGCAATGAGGAACAAAGAATCGCCCTGTGCCACCCTGTATGCAGTGGCGGCGGCCCCGGCAGCAGATGCGACCAGGATTAGAGCTGCAAGAAGTGCAACTGTGAGGATGTACTTGCTATTGCTGTTTGTTCTGGTGTTCAATAGTTGTAACTCCTTTCTCTGATAAACCTGGTTTGGAAGGGGGCTGTCTTCCAGACTAACGGTGTATTCGTCAAAGAAAGGCGTATTTCCCTGTGGGAACTGATGGCAAACATGGTGTTCTGCTAGATTGACATACCTGTATTTCAGTGAAATAGTTGGAGTGTATCACTTACAACGGAAAAGGATGGTGTTTACGATGGCATATAGGACGCCTTCGGAAATGGCAAAGGCCGTTGTCGAGTCTTCTGTAACAAAGGCTAATGCGGATTTCGCGTCGCTGGCAATACTAGGCTTTCTAGGAGGCAGTTTCATAGCTTTGGCTGGTGCAAGTGCTCAGACGGTCTCCCTGGGCCTTGGATCCTGGGCGGGGGCAGGCGCCGTCCGCTTCATATCCGGCCTCATATTCTCAGTTGGAATAACAATGGTGATCATAGGCGGCGCGGAGCTCTTCACGGGGAATTCATTGATGATCATCGGGCTTTGTGAGAGACGCATTACCCTTGCCCGGCTTCTGCGCAATTGGATCATAGTGTATTTCAGCAATTTCCTGGGGGCTCTCCTTGTTGCATGGCTTTACTACGGGTCAGAACTGTGGATGACGCCCGGGATGGGTATCGCGACCGGGTTTGTGAACAGTGCGCTTTCAAAAGCGGAGTTGGCCTTTTGGCCTGCCTTTGCCAGAGGGGTCCTATGCAACTGGTTAGTTTCCATGGGAGTCTGGATGTCGTATGCAGCTGCTGACGTGACTGGCCGAATCATCCCAACGGCCATGGCAGTCTCTGCGTTCGTGATGTTCGGTGGCGAACACTCGGTGGCTAACATGTTCTACCTGCCTGCAGGGTTCATGATTCGAGCGCGCATGAGCGCACTGCCTGCCCCTTCGATCTTCCGCAACATGGCTTCAGTGACACTGGGTAACATCGTGGGCGGAGGATTGCTTGTGGCAGCGGTGTACTGGGCCGCGTATCTTCGCAAGGGGCGCAAATAATAGAGCAAAAGCCCAATCCGGAGCTGAATCAATAATGATACGGCGTCCGGCCGACTAGACCGGGCGCCGTATTCGCGTGCCGCCGCCTGCGAGAGCAAGCTACTATGATTTCGGCACGTTGAGGTTTGTCTGAGTCGTGTAGGTTGATCCTGTTTCAGTTGGGAAGGTGCCGGAGACTTGGGGTTTCAAAGC
>DMOT01000108.1:1977-4937 GCA_003456765.1 Bacillota bacterium | reverse complement strand
CACAGGGCTCAAAGCCGTTGGCAACTCTCATCTTCGGCCGAAACGCATCGCCTCGGGCGCCCTTTTGCCGTATACTGCGCATACGGCACGGCTTTCGCAGGAACGGTGCCCCGAATGTTGAATCCAAAATAGGATCAGGACTCGATTACGATGCACTAACAGGGGGCAGGAAGTTGCGTATTGCGGTAACATTCAACCCTAATGCAAGGAACGGACGAGCAGCAGAAGATGAAGCCGTGGCGGTGCGGGCCCTGACCGACCTGGGAGTCGACTTCGACCTATTCAAGACCTCTGGCCCTGGAGATGCCATTTCAATGGCGCAAGGCGCTGCGGAACAGGGTTATGATGTTGTGTGCGCCATGGGCGGCGATGGCACAGTCAATGAAGTGATAAACGGGATAGCAGGTACGGGAGCGGCGCTCGCAGTGATACCGGTGGGTACGGGGAATGACTTTTCGGGCTCCTTGGGAGTTCCAAGGGGGGACGTCGTGGCCGCATGTCGCATTCTGGCACGTGGTCGCAAGCGCCCAATGGACCTGTGCCGGGTGAACGACAGGTACTTCGCGTGCAGTTTCGGCGCGGGTTTCGATGCCAGGGTGTGCAGAGCCGCTACCGAGCGCTTCAAGCGCTTCGGCGGGATATGGACTTACGTGCTGGCTTTGCTGAGCGTAATCTGGTCTTTCCGGCCAGCGCAGATGCGGATTGTGGCCGATGGCCGCGAGATCTCCAAGTCTCCTATGCTTGTCGCCGTAACAAACTGGAAGAGCATTGGCGGCGGGATGTACATATGCCCCGATGCCGAAGTCGACGACGGGTTGTTCGATGTGTGTATTGTCGACGGAGTCCCCATCCTGAAATTCCTGTACTACTTCCCCCGTGTGATCCGGGGCACGCATGTGACCATACCTGAGGTGGAAATGCTTAAGGCGCGGTCAGTGCAGATCTCGTGTTCGCGGATGGAGACATATCATGTAGACGGTGAGGTCTTCGAGGCCGACCATATGGAGTTGACACTCGTCCCCGGGGGCATCGATGTCGTTGTCGGGGAGGTGTGACTCTGCAGTTTGCTGTGAAACCTGGCATGAGATGACACTGAATCCTCAGGGCAATCGCTTGAAGGATAATGCCGCGAGCTGCCTAATGCATGCCGTGAATGCATCCGCTTTTGGGGGTTGCCTCTTACAGACTTGGGATTGACAGAACCACGGTGGTATCTGCGTGAGCAGGCAATGCTCAAAGGCCGTGTGTGGTTTGGGTCTCCTGGCCGCCGCCCCGTCTTCACCCAGAGACAAGCAATCGCAAGAGACAATGACGGTCTCTTGAAATCCCGCGCATCTGAAGAAGGCAGGTGTGCAGGTGGAAGTTTGTCGTAAGTCTCAGCCCGAGATACCATGTCCACGGGCGTGACCTGATTGGAGAAGGGAGAGGGGGCTGCTCTTCTGCGTTCTCGTAATCTGCTGCTGGTGTGGTCCTTGCCTGAATCAAGCTTGCATTTCACATATAGAACACTCCATATGGACGCTTGCTATATGACCAGCTAAACAACATGTTCGTCTACTCTGGGCCATGTAGAAGCATACGCCGTGAGCTGACGTTCCACATGTAAGTGGCGGCATCACAGGGTCCCTGCAGGACCTGGCTCGGCCGCGAGCAGGCGACAGCTCTCGCTTTGCCAGGAGGAAGGTCGTGGTTTGCGCCAATGGCCTTTTCCTCACGAATCCTCATCCGCCTGTCTTTCTCATCCTTTCTCACTTGGCGCTGCCATTTTTCTCAATTGAGAAAGCCACTACCGTCCAGGAGCATTCCCACATATGCACGAGGCGGTGTTCGGTCGCTGCATCATGCGGGTTTCGCCCCGCCAGACATGCACGTACCGCCCGATGGCACGTTTCATGCAACATATCAGAACTAGACAGGAAAATACGGTCGACGTGCGGTCATGCCCGGCAAAGCGAGGAGGTGAAAGGGGAGGAGAGAGCGCGGCATGTGGATGGAGAGATCTGCATGCCTTATCTGGAGAGGCGGCGTGAGCCGCATTCGGATTATCACAGTGCACGAGGAGGCACAGGTATGAAGCGCAGAAAGCTTGTTTTCGTATTGATTGCTTTGGTGTGTTTGGGGGCTTTTGGCTTCGACGCGGCATACGCTCGCACCGGACTGGATAAGGAACAGAAGTTCGTCTACAGTAGCCGGAGCGAGATCACAGGGATGAATCCCTTGATCAACACTACAGCCCCTGATAACGGGGTTCAAAGCATCATTCTGGAAGGCCTGGTTGAGAGGGTTGCCGACGAAAGAGGCAATGCGATCATAAAGCCGACATCTGCCAAAGACTGGAACCTCAGCAAAGACGGCACTGTTTGGACTTTCAGGATCAGAGAGAACGCGGTGTGGAACGATGGGGTTCCCGTTACTGCTCAAGATTTCGTCTACTCATTCAGGATGATGGCCACTCCGGAAGTAGGCTGCACAAACGCATGGCTTTTCGATGGCATCATTCTCAACTTCGAGGAAGCCCACTACGGCGAGGGCAAGAAGCCGCAGGATATTGGCGTGCGCGCGGTCGACAAGAAAACCGTGCAGTTCAAACTGACCAAGCCTTGTGCGTACTTCCCTGACTTGCTTGCCGGCGTGAAGCCCGTGAGGCAAGACAAGTACGAGCAGTGGGGAGAGGCTTATGGTTCCTCCATCGACAAAGTCGTCATGAACGGTCCTTTCCTGGTTGAGAGTTGGTCGCCAATGGTTCAGATGACTTTCGTAAGAAACCCCAGGCATTGGGATGCGCCTAACATCATGCTGCAGAAGATGGAGAGAAAAATCATACAAGATCCCTCCACGCACGTTCAGGCGCTGATAAATGGCGAGATCGATGTTGGTGCAACGAACGATCCTGACTGGCAGGAGCTCCTCAAGAGGGAAGGCGACAGATTCAAGGTAATGCTCGAGCCGGCCAATGCGCC
>DMOT01000108.1:0-1900 GCA_003456765.1 Bacillota bacterium | reverse complement strand
AGTACATCGAAGACATCCTCGACGGGCGGGCTGAACCTCTGTACTCGATGATGCCTTCGGTCATGATGTGCGGAAACGTGCCGTACCACGAAATGGTAGGCGGCAGGAATCAGATTGTGAAGGAATTGATGAAGAAATATCCCGACCCCAAGGCCCTGCTCATAGAGGGACTGAAGGAAGAGGGGCTGGATCCGGATCCGGCAAAGATGAAAGTGCGTTACGCGACTCGGGGCACGGCTGAGTTCTCCAAGAAGGCCGCTGAATGGCTGTTGCAGCACTGGCGCGAGAAGCTCGGCGTCAGCATCATAATCGACATGATAGAGTGGAACATCATGTGGGACAAGGTCGACAAGGGCGACTACGACATTTGCACCTCCGGCTGGGGTCCCTACTACAATGACCCCAATGCTTTGCTCGAGATATTCCACCCTGTCAATGGGTATTTCGACAGCAAGAAGTCCGGGTGGACCGGGCCTGACGCTGACAGGTTCCAGGCTCTGCTTGACGAGGCGGCTGACACAGTGGACGCGAAAGCGAGAGCTGAAAAGCTGCTCCAAGCTGAGCAGTTGCTAGTCGGCACAGGCGTGATTGCCCCTACCTACTGCGGGATAGGAACATACTACATAGCCAACTACATTAACGGCTACTATACGAATCCGCATGCAGGTGTCGACTATACCAAGATGTACACAAAGGGCAGGCCCACAAGGTAGGGCCGTAGGCAAGCGAACAGCGAGGGCTGTTCCTGTAGCCACAGAGCGCGGAAAACAAGGCATAGAAGGAGAGAAACCTGTGCCTTGTTTTCCGCCTGATATCATTTGAGATGACGCTGGATCAGCTTAGAGGGCCAAGCGGACCAGACAGGGGAGGAACATCATGGCCAGATTTCTTGCGAAGAGAGTGCTCTACGAGCTGTTGACTCTGTTTTTGATCGTCACTGCTACCTTCTTCCTGATAGCAGGGGCGCCAGGCGACCCTATAGCAGCAAAAGTCGAGCAGATGCCTGCGAGGGCCCAGGCCGTGATCAGGGAGAAATACGGGCTCGACCGACCAGTTGTGGAAAGATACTTCGCGTACATGAAGAACCTGCTCAGGGGCGATTTCGGTGAATCGATCGTTTACACAGGGAGAAGAGTGAATGACGTCATCCGGGAGAACGCACCGATCTCCGCCAGAATCGGCTTGATGGCATTGGCGCTCGACCTCTTGATCGGCATTCTTCTGGGGCTGATGATGGCGCTCAACCGCGGGAAGGCGATAGACCATGTTATGAGGGTCGTTGTCGTGCTGGCAATATGCACGCCGCTCTTCGTGTCTGCCGCGCTCCTCCAGTACTACCTGGCATTCAAGCTCAAGCTGGCACCGATATTCGGCTGGGGCAGGCCGGAACATTACATCATGCCGGTGCTGGCTATGGCGATCGGGGGCATTGCAACCTATGCCAAGTATATGAGGGGCAGCGGGCTTTTTGTGATCGGGGAGGACTACATCATTACGGCGAAAGCGAAAGGCTGCGACAAAGGCCGGATCTTGAGAAAGCATGTTCTGAGAAACTCCATGATTCCCATCGTCACCATGACCGGCCCGGCAATAGCCGGGATATTCGGAGGGTCCTTCATAATCGAAAAGATATTCTCCATACCGGGGCTTGGGCGTTACTACGTGAAGGCTGTCGGCGACAGCGACTACACTATGGTGTTGGGCCTCACGGTATTCTTTGCTGTGCTGTACGTTGCATCATTGATACTTGTCGACATCCTGTACTGCGTAGTCGATCCGAGAATCAGGATTCCGGGGACTGAAAGATGAGAGGCTGCAACGCTGACTGGTTAGGAGAGGACGGATGAGCGTGGATGATATTGTCCTGGCAGATGACATGTTCGAGAGAGTCGGAGTAGAC
>DMOT01000051.1 GCA_003456765.1 Bacillota bacterium | reverse complement strand
GAGGGAGGCTATCGAATCTGGCGCGAAAAAGGCGCGGGATGAGAAATACTGCCCCGAGCTTTCCCAGATGGCCAGAATGTGCAGCGGCTGCCTGACCTTGCTTCCCGAGCTCGAGGCCACTTTGCTTGCTTCCATATCATCCAATGGAATGGAGAAGCTCTACCGTGATGTGGAGATGCCTCTTGCGGAGGCGCTGGCCGACATGGAGATGGCCGGTGTGAAGGTGGATTCTGAGCGGCTCCGTGAGCTCTCCAGGGAGATGGATTCCAGGCTCGATCAACTGGTAGCTGAGATATATGTCCTTGCAGGAGAAGAGTTCAATGTCAACTCCACCAAGCAGCTGGGACATGTCCTCTTCGACAGGCTGGGGCTGCCGCCCAAGAAGAAGACCAAGACCGGATATTCCACAGATGCTGAAGTTCTCGAGAGCCTGGCCAATAGCCATCCAATAATCCAGAAGGTTGTCGATTACAGGGAAATCTCCAAGCTCAAGTCGACATACGTGGATGCGCTTGCACAGCTTGTAAACGCCAAGACTGGCAGGATACATACGAGCTTTAATCAGACCGTGACAGCTACTGGCCGCCTTTCAAGCGCCGATCCCAACTTGCAGAACATACCGATTCGTACTGAAGAGGGACGGAGAATAAGGGATGTGTTCATCCCCGGCCTCAAGGACTGGGTCATCATGAGCGCAGACTACTCTCAGATCGAATTGCGGGTGCTTGCCCATATTTCGCAGGATCCTGCGCTCATCGGGTCGTTTCTTGCTGATGAAGACATCCATCGCAGGACTGCAGCGGCAGTCTTCGGCGTAGATTTTGACAGGGTTACGCCCGAGATGCGCTCTCGAGCGAAGGCTGTGAATTTCGGGATTGTGTACGGCATAAGCGACTATGGACTTGCGAGGAATATCGGGGTGAGCCAGGCGGAGGCAAAGGACTTCATAGATAGGTACTTTGAGAAATACAGTGGAGTAAGAAACTACATGGACTCTATTGTCGCCCAGGCTAAGATGGACGGTTATGTGACAACGCTGATGAACCGCAGGCGCTATCTGCCTGAACTGTCGAGCCCGTCCTTTCAGGTCCGGAAGTTTGCGGAGCGGGTGGCCATGAACACGCCGATTCAGGGATCCGCGGCCGACATCATCAAGCGTGCGATGGTGGGGGTCCACAGGAGGCTGCGCGACGGCGGCTGCCGGGCGAGGCTGCTTCTCCAGGTCCATGACGAACTGGTTCTAGAAGCTCCGCGAGAAGAACTTGAAGAGATAGCAGCGATCGTAAATGAAGAGATGAGTGGCGCTATGGAACTTTCTATTCCCCTGAAAGTCGATATTGCCTGGGGAGAATCCTGGATGAAGGCCAAGTAGCGGATTGGGGGCTGCTTGCGCAGGCATAGCATGCATGGGCCATAGTCTTGCATATCGCGCATTACGGCTCAGAACACTGAGCCTCCAATGTTTGCCGGCCCTTCAAAGATCCGCGATAACTGTGCCGCGCTGGAAGAATAATTGATGGTCTATCTTCCCGATGCTTGAAGGATTTATGGAATCAGTGTAGAATAAAGCATCCGATGAGCTTAACAGCAGATTGGGCTCTGAATTCCGTAGGTTCCAGCGTGAACCATGGCGGTAAGGAAATGATAAATAAGTTTCGATCCTGAAAGCCAGAAAGGAGGTGCACCCCCGGTTGCTAGCAGGATCGAGTCTATAGCGGCCAGACCGCGCAAGGCGCGACAGAGCCGCAACACGCTAATTCAATGCCTGATGGAACGGGGATTGCGAGGAAACATGGACACTCATGACCTCCCCCTGATGGCTGCGATAAGGCGTGGTACAAAAAACCGTAAGGGGGACGCTTAATTGAAGAAGAATCTTACGATAGTAATCGCTGCCCTGATAGTGGCAGCAATGGCGATCCCGGCTTCCGCAGCGAAACTTACGCTCTCCGGAGCATACAGCGCCGGCTGGACGTATGACACAAGAGTGTGGACGCCTACGAATCTGGCAGAAGCCAGTAAGTTGACATTGAAGCTGGAGTTCACAGAGGGAGAGTCAATAGTCGCTTATCTTCCGCTGACAGTCAAGCCGTTTGTGGGAGAGCCAGAAGTCGCAGTGGGCAGCTGGTATTTCTCCTACGCGACTGCTCCGTTTTCGTTCTGGGTAAGCCCGAATGACCCCTGGAACGCGAAGCAGTTCAGCGCACTCGGCGATCCGCTGGGAATCGGCGCAAAGCTTGGCGGAGGCGTGGTTCTCAACGCCAAGGGCAATATCCTTGGTGCAGGCCTCAACATTTATGCTGCGGGCCTTGCAACTGGCGCAGAGGCCTATTTGGGCAGGGCGACCTATGGCCTGCCGGCAGAGTTTACGCTCGGCCTGGTTGGCGCATACACAGTCACGGATCCGGAAACAGACCCAGATGAGCTGATCCTTGGCGCTGACGTAGTGGGCCCAATCCCGGGCATTGGCGGCAACATTACAGTTGCCGGTGCTGCTCAGCTAAGCAAGCCTTACGACAGCACCTGGGGATTCGAGGGCATGCCGTCCAACGATAACTATGCATACAGGCTGGCACTTACCGACATCGCCGTTGGCCCAGTCACGAAGGCATGGGCCAGCTACACCGCAGTTGGTGGCATGTTCACAGACCCATACAAGGCTTCGCCAGCCTCGGCACCCGGTGCCGTCCTCAACAAGTATGCAGGCAAGGCTGCTGCAGAGGTCGGAGTTAC
>DMOT01000052.1 GCA_003456765.1 Bacillota bacterium | reverse complement strand
TGCATCTGCTTTTGGATAGTCCTGGAGATGAACACTGCCCAACGCCGGTTCGAGATTGGCAAATATTTCTTCCGCCAGGAAAGGCGTAAACGGCGCAATCAGCCTTGCGATTGCCGTCAGGCTCTCATGCAAAGTGAGGTATGCAGCCTGTTTGTCGGCGGTCATTTCGCTTGCCCAGTATCGTCTGCGACATCTGCGCACATACCAGTTGGACAAGTCGTCCACATACTCCTCAATCCTTCTTGTTGCCTGGGTGATGTCGTACGCATCCATTGCATCGGTTACTTCGCCAACAAGCCCCGATAGTCTTGAAATAAGCCACCTGTCGATCAACGGGCGATCCTCATAGGAAACATTGTACTGGCTGGGATCGAATTCATCGATATTCGCGTACAACACATAGAACGCGTATACATTCCAGAGTGTGCCCATGAACTTCCGCTTGGCCTCAACGATACCGTCCTCATAGAATCTCGTAGGGTTCCATGGAGCGTTCACTGTATAGAGGTACCATCTGACGGCATCAGCTCCGTGCTCATTGAATAGCTTCCAAACATCCACCACATTGCCCCTGCTCTTGCTCATCTTGAGCCCGGCTTCATCGAGAACGAGGCCCAGCACGACACAGTTCTCAAATGGAGACCTGCCGAACAGAAGCGTGGATATGGCCAGAAGCGTGTAGAACCAGCCGCGAGTCTGATCCACCGCTTCAGTGATGAAATCAGCCGGGAATGCCTCGGAGAACATGTCGGCGTTTTCGAATGGGTAATGCCACTGTGCAAAAGGCATGGAGCCAGAGTCAAACCAGCAGTCCATTACCTCAGTTACTCGCCTGCAATCCCCTCCGCACTGGGGACATGCCAGGATTGCCTGGTCGATGTATGGCCTGTGCAGTTCGAAGTGTTCGGGCAGCGACTTGGCCATGCTCTTGAGTTCCTTCACGCTCCCAACAGCATGTTCGTGTCCGCATTCCTCGCACACCCAGATCGGCAGAGGCGTGCCCCAGTAGCGCTCACGGCTTACGGCCCAATCTATGACGTTTTCAAGGAAGTTGCCGAATCTGCCGTCCTGTATGTGCCTGGGATACCAGTTTATTTTCGCATTGTTCGCCAAAAGCTCATCCCGCATGTCGGACATTCTGATAAACCATGAGCTCCGCGCGTAATAGAGGAGGGGCGTATCACATCGCCAGCAGAACGGATAGCTGTGCGAGTAGTCCATCTCCTCAAACAGGAGGCCGCGAGCCTCCAGGTCCTTTATGATCAAGGGATCTGCATCCTTTACAAACATCCCGCGCAAACCATGGGCTCTCTCATCAAATCGGCCCTGGGCATCTACAAGCTGCACGACAGGCAGGTCGTGCTCTTGTGCAACCCTCATGTCATCCTCGCCGAATGCAGGAGCTATGTGAACAATCCCCGTTCCCTCGGAGAGGGTGACGAAGTCGCCTTCCACAACCACATAAGCAGGCGCCTCAGGCTCTGCATATGTGTAAAGCGGCTCGTACTCCATGCCCACAAGCTCAGAGCCATGGACCACGCGCAGGATGCGGTAGTCCCCTTCCAGTCTGGGCTCTACAAGATCCTTCGCCATTATCAGCGTTTCCCCATTGAACTGGACATACGCGTAATCGTCATCGGCTAACACAGCCAAAGCTACGTTAGACGGCAACGTCCACGGAGTGGTCGTCCATGCCAGCAGCGACACGTTCTCCTGGCCCCGGACCCTGAACCTTACGAAGATGGAAGTCTCTTCGACATCCTGGTACCCCTGTGCAACCTCGTGGCTTGAGAGCGCAGTTCCGCACCGGGGGCAGTAAGGGACCACCTTGTGGCCATGATATAGCAGACCCTTGTCCCAAATAGTCTTTATGGCCCACCAAACGGATTCAATGTACGAATCGTGGAAGGTCACGTAAGGGTCGTCCATGTCTATCCAAAAACCCAGTCTCTCGCTCATGCGGCGCCACTCGCCTTCGTACTTGAAGACCGACTCCTTGCATTTCTGGACGAATTCCTCCACGCCGTACTTCTCGATCTCGGGCTTCCCGCTTATCCCCAACTGCTTCTCGACTTCAAGTTCGACAGGAAGGCCGTGAGTATCCCAGCCAGCCTTGCGCGGCACATGATAGCCATTCATGGTTTTGTACCGGAGCACAACGTCTTTCATGGCACGCGTCAGAACATGGCCTGGATGGGGCAAGCCATTGGCTGTAGGAGGCCCTTCGTAGAAGACGAACCGGGGTCCGCTCTCCCTCTGGGCAACACTCTTTTCGAATATCTCCTCTTCCCGCCAGGCCTCCAGGATCTCCTGTTCCATTCGGGGGAAGTCCATTGCTGAATCGGCTTTCTTGAACATGCGCAGACACAACCTCCTTGGCTCCTACTTGGCAGGCACGCAACAAGCTTAAAACCCCCCGTCCACAGGGACGAGGGGTTAACTCGCGGTACCACCCTAAATTAGCCGACACATGGCCTGGTTTCACCAGGCGGCAACGGAACCGTCGCAGAAATGTCGGCCCTCTCGTTAGCCCCGATAACGCAGGGACGCGGCACAGCTTACTCGTTCCCTTTCAGCCTGCAACTCGGGGGCGATTTTCCCGACCCGACCAGCATGGAGATCCCACCATCCTCCACTCTCTTTGGCCGTCCCGATCGATACTCTTCCCCGTCATCGTATTTCGCCTATTCAACTAGGATCAATCTACCACACAGCTGCATACAGCGTCAACTCATGGCCGATTCGAGGCATTTGCGTTGTA
>DMOT01000053.1:4808-6997 GCA_003456765.1 Bacillota bacterium | reverse complement strand
CCTGTCATTGCCAGTCTGTTGTCGATAGGGATCTGCCTCACGGCCGAAAACACGGCAACGGCCATGGCGATTCCGGCTGACGGGCCATCTACGGGAGCCCCTCCGGGGAAGTTCACGTGTATGTGGTAATCAGATATCTGCAAAGAATACCTGTTGCGCAGAACGGTCGACACGTTATCCACTGAGCTCCGGGCCATGCTGCGCCTTCGGAGGATCTTCGATCCATCCCCCTGCTCTTCTTCTTCAACGATTCCGGTTACGATGAAGCTGCCTGACCCCGGTTGGCCGAGCGCAGCTGAGGCTTCAACCTGGATAACCGACCCCATCCCCGGGCCCCAGACGGCGAGCCCGTTTACGATCCCGACTTGAGGAGCATCGGGCACCTTCCTTTCCGGCCTGGGAGAGTACTGTCCGCTTTCCACTACCCATTCCATGTCCGACCTCATCACCATCTGCCGCCCGTCAGTTATTGCAACGCCGGCAGCAAGCTGCACCATGTTCACAGAGTCTCTGCCGTTTTGCGCATACTTCTTCACGATGTCGATTACGCCATCTTCCACGCGCATCTTGATCTTGTCGACGGCCTGTAAGGCTATGATGCCAACTTCATCAGGCGTGAGGGCGCGGAAGTACACTTCAAGGCACCTTGACCTTATGGCTGGAGGAATGTCTTGTGCAGAACGAGTGGTCGCCCCCACAAGCCGGAAATCTGCGGGGAGCCCGTTCTTGAATATGTCGTGGATGTACAGGGGAATGTTTCGATCATCAGCGCTGTAGTAGGCGGACTCCAGGAAGACTTTCCGGTCCTCCAACACTTTGAGCAACTTGTTCATCTGGATAGAATGGAGTTCGCCAATCTCGTCGATGAAGAGCACACCGCCGTGGGCCTTTGTTACAGCTCCCGGCTTGGGTTGAGGTACGCCTGCCACACCCAGGGGACCTGCACCCTGGTAGATAGGATCATGAACGGATCCGATGAGAGGGTCGGCGATTCCGCGGTCGTCGAAACGGGCGGTGTTCGCATCAATCTCGACGAACACGGCATCTGCTCTGAAGGGCGAGAGCGGGCTCTTCTTCGCCTCCTCAAGCACAACGCGAGCAGCGGCCGTCTTTCCAACCCCAGGCGGCCCGTAGAGGATCACATGCTGCGGGTTGGGCCCGCACAGCGCTGCCTTCAAGGCAAGAAGGGCATCCTTCTGCCCTACTACGTCCTCGAACCGGGTTGGCCTGGTCAATCCGTAAGGGGCCTGGTCAGGCTGAGGCTGCGCATCTCCCGTAGTTTCTCCATTTCGCGACGGGAATCGCGATCCACTGCGGTTTTCGATCCCTGCTGGGCCTTGAGCAGGTTCCAGAAGTAAAGACCGATGACAATACCGAAGAAGAGGTTGATCAACCCGATCACGCCGACGTTGCTCATGCCACATCCCTCCTGTCCACGATGTAGCATGCCCCCGGCAATAACAACTATCCCGGCGAGCGCAATGCGCCACGCCGGGATATTCCAATGCTATTGGGTTGCAGGCTTTCAGGCCCTACGCAGTCTCTTCCTTCTTGCGAGCCGGCTTCTTGTCGCCCAACACCATGGTGGGCTGCCCGCCGTCGGCTACCGTCTCCTTGGTGATTACGACTTTCTTGACGTCGGTTCGAGTGGGTATGTCGTACATTATGTCGAGCATGATATGCTCCATTATCGATCTCAACCCTCTGGCGCCCGTATTCCTCTCCATTGCCTTTCGAGCGACGGCGTCCAGTGAATCATCGGTAAACTCAAGCTCCACGCCATCCAACTCAAAGAGCTTTCTGTACTGCTTCACCAGGGCGTTCCTGGGCTCAGTCAGTATCCGGACCAGCGACTCCTCGTCCAATGCGTCAAGGGGGACAACGACAGGAAGCCTGCCGATAAACTCGGGGATCAAGCCGAATTTCAGAAGGTCCTCAGGCATCACCTGGCGGAGAGTATCGCCGATGTTCCGGTCAACCCTCGGCTTGACCTCGGCCCCAAACCCTAAAGTCTTGCGTCCGATCCGGTTCTCTATGATCTTTTCGAGCCCATCGAACGCGCCTCCGCATATGAACAGGATATTGGTCGTGTCGAGCTGGATGAACTCCTGATGGGGATGCTTGCGTCCTCCTTGAGGAGGCACGCTGGCCACGGTTCCCTCCAGGATCTTAAGGAGCGCCTGCTGCAC
>DMOT01000053.1:0-4606 GCA_003456765.1 Bacillota bacterium | reverse complement strand
CGCTCTATGTCATAGTCGGCATTCTGAATGAGCTTGAGCAAGATGTTCTCGACGTCCTCTCCAACATAGCCCGCCTCCGTAAGGGAAGTCGCGTCGGATATGGCGAAAGGCACGTTGAGGATCTTGGCAAGCGTTTGAGCGAGAAGCGTTTTGCCACAGCCGGTCGGGCCAAGGAGCATGATGTTGCTCTTCTGCAGCTCCACGTCATCAACGTGGGGCGCAGCGCTGATCCTCTTATAGTGGTTGTACACAGCAACCGATAGCGTCTTCTTGGCGTCATCCTGCCCAATCACGTACTCGTCAAGAATGGCGCGGATTTCGTGCGGCTTCGGAATCTCGCTGAAATCGATGTCGGAACTGATTCCCGACTCTTCCTCGATGATCTCATTGCACAGCTCAATGCACTCATCACAGATGTACACTCCCGGGCCGGCAATCAGCCTTCTCACCTGCTCCTGGGCCTTGCCGCAGAAGGAGCATCTCAGTTGACCCTTATCATCACCATACTTGAACATGATACCACCCCTCGGCTAAGCCTCTCCAGCCTTGTCATCGAAAATGCTGTCAATAATCCCATACTCCCTGGCTTCCTGGGCTGACATGTAGAAGTCGCGATCCGTGTCCCGATCGATTCGATCAATAGGCTGCCCAGTGTGGCGCGCAAGAATCTCGTTGGTAATGCTCTTGATTCTCAGGATTTCCTTTGCCTGTATCTGTATGTCGGTGGCCTGACCCTGTGTGCCGCCATGAGGCTGGTGTACCATTATCCTGGAATAAGGCAGTGCGTAACGTTTGCCGTTTGCGCCCGCCGCAAGGAGCACGGCCGCAGCACTTGCCGCAAGCCCGACACAAACCGTGGAAACATCAGGCTTAACGTACTGCATCGTATCGTATATTGCGAGCCCTGCAGTGACTACTCCGCCCGGGCTGTTTATATAGAGATTGATGTCCTTTTCAGGATCCTCGCCCTGCAGAAAAAGCATCTGGGCTATGACAAGATTCGCCATGCTGTCGTCTATCGTGCCGCCAACAAAGATAATCCTGTCCTTGAGAAGCCTGGAGTAAATGTCATATGCCCGCTCACCGCGGCTAGTCTGTTCAACTACCATAGGTATGAGGGTCATGTCCATCACCTCTTTGTCTCTTTCATCTCAACCCGCGCCCCGCATCATGGAGCCGGCTCCTGTCAAAGGCGGAATGGTGCCGCAGGCAGAGTCCAGATTATTCTGCTGCTCTGGGCCAGAGTTAATACCTCATAGCACTGTATGCACGCAAGTCCAGTCGGAGACTCGGCCACTGCGCCCGGTTCCGAACTGGCTCTGATTCCACCTAGTTATCTTCGTCTTCGCCTTCTCGCGAACCTGCTTCCTCCGGCTCTGGCGATTCCGATCCTTCCTCAGTCGAGCTCGGTTCGGCGGCGCCGTCGGCCTGCTCTGCGACCTCGCCCTCGGTCTCTGCTTCAGCCTTCTCAGCTTCTGCCTTAGCCTCAGCTTCCAATTTGGCGCACTCCTGGCACACAGCAGACTCAGGATCGGAGTCGCATGTTTGCGCCAGGTACTCCAGAACCTTGTCACGCAGTACCCCTTCGGCTGCCGCCTGACGCAGGCCCGGATCTGCTATTGCCTTCTGCACTACTTCGCGGCTCGGCGCGCCCATATAGTTAATCATCTGAGCTACCGCAATGCTCACTTCGTCTGCAGTGGGAAAGAGATTCTCCTCTTTGGCCAAAGCCTCAGTCACCAGCAACTTCTTGACAGCACCAGGCGCCAGCTCGAGGATTTCCTGGTATGCGTCATCCTCCGATTGGTCCTTTGCCTCCAGGTACTGCTCCCATGCGAGCCCCTGTTCCTCCACCCTGTGCTGCAATCGCTCAAAGACCGTGTCAGCCTCCTGCTCAACCAGCAGCTTGGGCGGCTCAACCTCAGAGGTTGTAACCAGTGCATCAAGAGCACGCTCAGCCAGATCAAGCCGGGCGTCGCTAAGCAAGCGGTGCGCCATGGAATGCCTGATATCTTTGCGCAACTCCTCCAGGGTTTCTACTTTCCCGAAATCCCTGGCAAATTCATCATCCAGCTCCGGCAATTGCTTGACCTTGATATCTTTCACCAGTATGTTGAAGGTTGCTTCAACATCCCGGAGTTCATCAATTCCAAAATCCTCGGGAATGACGGCCCTGAACTCACTGGGCTCGCCTATCGTCATCCCTTCTATTTGATCGTCTATGCCCTCCAAGAGATATCCCATGCCAACAGGTACTTGCGTGTCATGTACTGACAACTCTTCCACTGGCTCTCCATCTACTGAAGCTTGAATATCTACGGTCACGAGATCTCCGGACTGAGCAGTAGTGCGCTCTGTCGGAACAAACTCTCCCCGCCTGTCTCGAAGATTCTCAAGCACGCGGTCGATGTCGGCATCAGTAACCTCGCGCTTCTCCCGATCGAGCTTGATGGCCTTGTAATCCCCGAGCTTCACCTCTGGCTTCACCGTCACTCTGGCTCTGAACGTCAACGGTTCACCAGAATCCAGGTCAAGCTCCTCAAGACCTTCGAAGTTCGGATCTTCCAGAGGAGTGAGGTCTGTCTCCCGGAGGGCCTCCGCATAGGCCTTAGGAACTACGTCGCGGATAGCTTCATCATAGATGGTCTCCCTGCCCACATAGTTCTCCAGTATCATGCGAGGCGCCTTGCCTCTTCGGAAGCCCGGGACTGAAACTCGCTGTCCTACCCTGTGAACCGCACTTCCCAATGCTTGACGAACCGCATCTTTGCTTACAACTATTTCCAGAGTCACTAGCCCCTGATCGTTGTCGACTACACTGGCTTTATACATAAGTACACCTCGCTGTCCCGAGCATCCTTCGGGTAACCTATTCGACGATGCGCAAGTTGATTCCTTTGAGAAATTCCGTTCACAATATTATGCCCCGGAGGGCGGCTCTCTCGGCCGCCACCGGGACATCAATGTCAACCTTCGATATGCACCGGTTGCGCCATGAAATGCAAAAATGAATGGCACGCCCGGCAGGGCTCGAACCTGCGGCCTATGGATTCGAAGTCCATCGCTCTGTCCAGCTGAGCTACGGGCGCATGCCTCATTCCGCGTCAAAGTATAGCATAACCCAAAGTGCCTGTAAAGCAATGAGCCCCGGCTATTTGCCAGGGCGCTACACTCAAATTAATGGGGTGGATGATGGGACTTGAACCCACGACCCTCAGAGCCACAATCTGATGCTCTAGCCAACTGAGCTACATCCACCACGTTGCTTAAGAATTCTACCACAGGTGCAACGCGTGGTCAAGGGTCACCAACGCTCGTGCTTGGGTCAACAGTGAATCTCATCAGTCTTCTGCAGCCGACTTGCTTCGGGCATTGCGCATCACAGCGGATAAAGCCCTATAGAAGGCCGATCCAAAACCACATCCAAGTGTATGGGAGCAACATTCTTTCCACCGTAGAACCTGTTGTCGCCAATTCCGAAATGGCATGTGCCTGCAATGCATTCGTCGGCTCCGATTCGCCCGGTAGGCGAGATTGCCGCGAGCCCGATTCCAAGCTCCACTACGCGCCGAGCATCTACCGGCAAGGCCCAGAGCAATTCTCTGAGGCTCCCGGCAAAACTCCCGCCCTCCACAGCTACAATCAGACCATCTTCCACCATAAGACGCACAGGAACATCAGGCCGTCCAAAAGCCTCCAGCAATTGGCCATCGCACACAAACTCTCCGACAGTCAGATCAGCCACGATGACGCCATTAGCCGAAGTCTCCTCCAGGGCAGCATATGTTTCAGACGGAGGCAGGAAGCAGTTCGCAGCCGGCGAGTCGGCAATATAAGGCAACACTTTGAAATCCCCGGCGGCGGCTCTTATGTCAGTCCCGCCCGGCGCCTCAACGTGCAACATATCCCCACCCGCATGCGAGGCGTACATGCCGGCAATACGATCTGGAACTGCTCGGCTGGTGCACAATCCCTCAAGGAGCGCCCGATCAGGGATGTTCGACCGAAAGAACGCGTAGCGCGAATTCAGCCACCCGGGCCTTCTGAGTGCAGGAAAAAGCCTGGCGAGGCCGTTCACGGCAGAATAGTAATCACCAGAGAGCAGCACAAAGGTTGCGTCCATGGGACCAAGCTCTAGCAGCTCCTCGTCGATATCCACGGTCGAGTATTGAGCATCCTTCTGCCGAAAGACGAGCATCCCGGTATCACAGCCCAACTCCTCGCATAACCCCGACAGGGCCTGAGCCATAGGCAGTCTCTCGGCGTCCGTAACAACAGCAACCCGGTCTTCCTCGGAAACAGGGCACCAGGCCTTGATTGTGTTCTCCAGGGCCCGCTCCCACGATGGCGCGGGTGCTTCGGGCTCTGAACCATAGAACTCCTCCGGCATGCCTCTCACATCCCAACCCTAAGAATTCTCTACATTCTGCGCTGCTGCAGCCAGATCAATCGCGCTGTAGGCCTGCTTCAACACGCGGCCCGATATGTCCTCAGGGATATCGCCAACTATCTCTTCAAGAAAATCCTCCAGCGTCACGATTCCGGCAATCACTCCGCGGTCGACCACTACAGCCAGGTGGGCCCTGCGGCTCCTTATCGCATTGAA
>DMOT01000293.1 GCA_003456765.1 Bacillota bacterium | reverse complement strand
GTATTTATACTGCAGCGTGCGGCATGCGCGCTCAGGAGGTAAGGCAGGCGTTGACTGCCAGCAATCTGGCGAATGTGACCACGCCTGGCTACAAGAGGGACGTTGGGGTTGGAGAGTCCTTTTCGCAGGTCATAACGGGATTTGGAAGAACGCCGGTTGGGCGGCTTGGGATGACAAGCGGGATCACTTCTGCCTACTTCGACATGTCTGAAGGGTCGATCTCCAATACGGACTGTCCCTACGATTTCGCCATCGAGGGCGAGGGATTCTTCGCGGTGGAAACTGGATGGGGAGTCAGGTACACCCGGGCCGGCAATTTCCGGCTCGACACAGAATCGTTCCTCGTGACCGCAGATGGCCACAGGGTTTTGGGGGAAGATGGGCCCATAAGGGTAGACGGACAGCTGGTTGTGAACTCCGAAGGCCTTCTCTACTCAGGTGGACGGGAGATTGGCCGTCTACAGGTAGTTGTGCCTGAGAACCCCGATACTCTGGCGAAGGAGGGCGGAGGGCTCTTTGCCGCCGCGGGCGGCATGGTTCCGGCCGGCCCTGAGGAGTTTTTTGTCGTCCAGGGGGCGCTGGAGCTTTCGAATATAAGTGTTGTGCGTGAAATGGTGGACATGATAGCAGGCTACCGGATATACGAGGCGGCGCAACGGGCGTTGCTATCGCATGATGCCTGTCTTGACAGGGCAATCAACGAAGTTGGAAGGGTAGGCTAGTACGCCGTACGGGGGGCCGGATTGAGTGATGGCCGCCTGGGTCGGCGAGGGATGCTTGTTTGAAGGAGCTTAGAATAATGTTTGCGGCCGGACCGCGCAGCGGGGGCCGCGGGCTGCTGAATGATTGAGGCAGCCCACACAATAAAGGAGGACTGAAACGCCATGATGAGGGCGCTTTGGAGTGCGGCCACCGGAATGCATGCCAAACAGCTTGACATGGATGTTATTGCCAACAACCTTGCAAACGTGAACAGCGCGGGCTACAAAAAGAGCAGGGTTGACTTCCAGGACCTGATGTATCAGACCATCAGGAGCGCGGGCAGCACTGTTGCTCAGGGGTCGAGGGTGCCCACAGGCATCCAGGTAGGACTGGGAACCAGGGCTGCTGCGATTCAAAAAGTCTTCTCACAAGGCGACTTTGTTCAGACGGAAAACCCTTTGGATATGGTCATTGAAGGCGACGGGTTCTTCCAGGTGCTGATGCCTGACGGGTCGATTTCCTATACTCGAACAGGCGCATTCAAACTGGATGCCGACGGACGTGTTGTCACGTCTGACGGGTATGTCATGGAGCCGGAGATCGTCGTTCCCGACAATGCGGTCAGCATCTCCATTGGAACTGACGGGACCGTGTCGGTGGAGATCGCAGGCGAGAACGAACCGCAGGAGCTGGGCAATATTGAACTGGCCCGATTTCTAAATCCAGGCGGTCTGACGTCGCTAGGGCGCAACCTCTACAGGCCCACTGCCGCATCGGGCGACCCCATTGTGGGCACTCCTGGCCTTGACGGCATGGGCACTGTGGCACAGCAATTCCTCGAGATGTCTAACGTCAAGATAGTCGAAGAGATGGTTAACATGATCATTGCCCAGAGGGCCTATGAAGTGAACTCCAGGGCGATCCAGGCTTCCGACGACATGCTGGCCACTGCCACGAATCTCAGGCGCTAGCAGAAAACGGGGTTGATGTGAGATGCGCTGTGCACCCTTGACGCTCCGGGGCTCGCTTGTTGATGCGGACGGGAAGAGGCCGGCGGTTGTTGTCGCAATTCTCGTGGCCTTCCTTTCGGTCATGCCTTTGCTGGTTGTGGCCGTGCCTGTCTCTGCAAACGCCGGCGCCGCCGATGCAGAGTGGCTGCCAGAATCCGAACTGGCGCTTGAAGCTGAGGGCGAGTCGCCAGAACCTCCTGTCCATGCCGACATGACGATTGAGCTGTTGCCCTCTGCCTCGAGCGGGGGGCCGCAGATACTCCTCGGCGAGATTGCCGTCCTCCATGTTGAGGATGACGCGCTCCGCGAGGAGCTCCGCTCGGTTGAGGTGGGCTCGGCGCCCCTTCCGGGTTCGTCCAGAAAGATCAACCTCGGCCAGGTGCAGGTGAGGATGAGGGCGCGCAAGATCGACCCTGCGAAGTTCATCTTTGCCGGGGCGTCTGAGGTTGCAGTTGAAGCTGCGGCGAATCGGATCGCCGCGTCGGATATTGAAGCCGTTGCGATCGATGCGGTATGCGCTTCCACCGGACATGCCTTGCTTCCTTCGGACTTCAGGGTGGCCAGGAGTGATGCGCCCCAGGGGCTGCTGGTCCCGCTGGGCGACGTGCGCCTTGAGGCTCAAGTAGCGCAGACCGCAGCTGACATGGCCTTTGTGAGGGTCAGGATCAGGGCCATGGTCGACGGGGTGGAGGCCAGGAGCGTGCTAGTCTGGCTGGAGATAACTGCACCTCCCGTCGTCGCGCAACTTGGAGACATAACCTTGGTAGTGGAGGCCGGAGATGTGCGGATAAGTGTGCCGGCGGTGGCGCTTCAGGATGGCCGCCCCGGACAGAGGATACGTGTGAGGAATGCTGTTACCGGAATCGTTGTTCAGGCGCGCGTCCTGGATTCGCAGACTGTCAGGGCGCTCGCTGGAGATATGGAGGGATCGCCATGATCAGAAGTGAAAGCCCGTCTTTCGGGATGGGGCGTGTGGCGAGATGCAAGCTGAGAGGCGCTGTCGCCGCCATGGCGGCCCTGGCGGCAGTGGCCATCGTGGCGGCGCTGGCCTTTCCGGCAGGCGTAGCGCGGGCCAGGTCTCTTTATAACGAGGAGTCGTCCCCCTTCGCATCGATGTATGCAGATCGAAAGGCGAGGCAGGTGGGGGACTTGGTGACTATATTCGTTACTGAAGTTTCGTATGCGCAGAACAGGAGCCAGTCCAACACGTCAAAAGGCATTGGAGTTACCGCACAGCCGGGCATTGGAGTCTTCGACTTCATCCCTGCTGCAAGGCTGGATGTAGGCGATTCGTCCAAGGGGGCGAGGGAGACTACGCGCAGCGGCAGGCTGGTCGGGACCATGACTGCAGAGGTAGTCGATGTGTTGCCCGGCGGCGATCTTGTCGTGCGGGGCTCGAGAGAAGTCTCAGTCAACCACGAGAAGGAGATCATGGTGGTGGAGGGCACTATCAGGCCTCAAGACATAGGGCCTGACAACACCATCCCCTCGTCCATGGTAGCTAATGCCCAGATAAGCTTCTCAGGCGGAGTGTACACCGGGCAGAAAGGCGGCTTCTTCAAGACTCTCTGGGATGGGCTGGTCTGGGTATGGAATACGATTTTCTGACCCTGGGGGTGAAGACTTTGCGAAGGCGAAAACCCGGTTCGTTCTGGGTTGGCATGTTGTTTGCATTCTTGCTTGTGGCAGCTCTCATCCCTGGCGTTTGCGGCGCTCAGGCGCTCGGGGCCGCTGAGGTTGTGCAAAGCACCGAGCAGACGCAGGCTGGCGAGCCTGCAGGGGCCGGTGGACCCGAGGAGGCCCGAGGGCCAGGGCCTGAAGCAGACGGGACGGCAGCCAAAGTGGCCGTAACTGTAAGGGTGAAGGATATCACCAGGGTTTACGGGGTAAGGGACAACCAGCTGATGGGTTACGGCCTTGTGGTGGGGCTGAGGGGCACGGGGGACTCCAGGAGCACGCCGTTCACCGGAAGGACGCTATCGAATATGCTGGACAAGTTCAACATCACTGTGGATCCTCTTGAAATCAGGTCGAAGAATGTTGCGGCCGTGATGGTTACCGGCGTTTTGCCTGCTTTTGCAAGCCCCGGGGATGCAGTAGATGTTACGGTATCGTCCCTCGGAGATGCCCGGAGCCTGGCAGGAGGCACTCTTCTCCTTACGGAGCTGGCCGGCGCGGACGGGCGCATCTACGCCGTGGCCCAGGGCCCGGTCCAGTCGGGAGCTGACGCCAGGGCGACTGTGGGCAGGGTGCCCGCAGGAGCTACAGTCGAAAGGCATGTGGCCATGGACTTGCTTACGCCCGATGGCAGCCTGGTGCTGTCGTTGCTCAACCCGGACTACACTACTGCGGCGAGGATAGCGCGGGCAGTCTGCGAGAGGTTTGAGGAGGGGGCTGCTGTGGCAGTCGACGGAGGCACGGTAAGGGTGGCTGTTCCGGAATGGCTCCAGGAGACCCCGACGCCTTTCATTGCTGAAGTTGGGGAACTCGAGGTGTCGCCTGATGCCCCTGCGAAGGTTGTCCTCAATGCCCGCACCGGCGTTGTTGTCATTGGCGGAAACGTCAGGATTAGTCCGGCGGCAGTCTCGTACAACGGGTTCAACGTAAGTGTAGGGGTTTCCCCGGGATCGCAAGCGCAGGCGGGCGGAGACATGGTGATAATGCCAATGCAGCCAGGCAGCACTGTTGCGCTGGAGGCGGGCGCGACGATAGAGGCGCTCGCGGCGGCGCTCAATGCTGTGGGTGCGAGGCCGGTTGATATCATGAACATAATGGAAGCTTTGAGGGCGTGTGGCGCCCTCCAGGCAGAACTACAGATAATGTGAGGGTGGGAGGTGCAGGCAGCGGTGAATGGAGTGCTTCCGGTTGGAATGGGGTCGATAGGAACGATGATGCGTCCTTCGTTGTCGCCGGGCCTTAGCACTGCGCTTGGGTACGGCGAACGGGCGAGCTCCGCGACGGGCCCGGACTCTAGGGCAGACCGTGCTGGCGCCGCAGCTCCGGTCGACCGAGATGCCGAGGAGCAGAAAAGGCTTGCGCAGGCCTGCTCCGAGTTTGAGGCAATCTTCATAGAAATGGTTCTCAAGTCGGCGCGGGCAAGCATTCCCAAGGGCGGGCTCTTTTCATCTGAGGAGCAGGAGTTAGTCAGGGAGATGCTCGATGCAGAGCTTGCGAAGGAGATTGCACGTGGCGGCGGGATCGGGGTCGCGAAATCCATGGAGAGGAATATGGCGCAGGGCGGCAAGGTGGTGAAGCCAGGTGGCTCTGGAGAACTGTAGCAGGTGCGGGAGGCTGTACCAGAGGATTGCGAAACCGCTCTGCCCGGATTGCATGGTGGAAGAGGAGAAATGGGCTGAGCGGGTGGTGGAGTATCTGAAGCGGCACTCCGGTGCCACGATACGTGAGATTGCCCAAGCCGCTGGGGTAGACGAGGGGTTTGTGCTTGCGCTCCTGAGGGAAGGCCGGATAGAGATGGCCAATAATGTGCGTCCTGACCTGTTCTGCCGGGCCTGTGGAACAAGCATAAGATCGGGCAAGTACTGCCCTGATTGCGTGGAGAGGTTCGGGAAGGCGTTATCGGGCAAGGGGGCCCCGGGCGCGGAAAGAGGACCTATGCGGGGCGATGATGATACTAAGCTGCGCCGCCAGGACAAATCGGAACCCGGGGGAAGGGCTTCGGGGGCCCGCATGAGCACTCCGGAGCGCAGGAGAAAAAGGGGCCAGTAGAGTTGGACGATGTAGGGGGGCTAAAGTAAGGGGGAGGCCATGCCGATACATACGTTAGTGAGGTGATGGCCTTGAAGATATCCAGAAGCCGGGGATTTGATCCTGTCGATCTGTATTCCCAGCAAGCTAAGAAAGCTGACAGGGCGAACCGGACGGGAGAGGCCAAGCCCGACGAGGTTGAGATCTCGGATAAGGGCAAGGCGATTCACCGCGCCATGCACGCCCTGTCCTCAGTGCCTGATATTCGGGAGGAAAAGGTTGAAGATGTTCGCTCCCGTATCGAGGCGGGAAGATACACGGTTAGCGGCAAAGATGTTGCAGGCAAGATCTTTGCCGGGGCTGTAAGGCGGGGTGACCTGGGTGAACTACGCAAGCGAAATAATGAGGATTCTTAATCGCGAACTTGTGCTCTGCTCTGAGTTGCTGTATGTGACTCGGGCGCAGCGTGGCGTGATCATGTCAGGTGATGTAGCTGGCCTGGCTGAGCTGGTGGCAAGGGCGGAACAGACGCTCGGCAAGATAAGGGATGCAGAGAAGGGTCTTTTGGATCTGGCAGAACGCTACTCGGGTAAGGCCGGTGCTGAACGTGAAAGCCCCGACAAGGCTCTCTCTGACATCATAGCTTCATTGAGTGAAGAGGAGACGGCGGAGCTCAAAACGCTTCGAGACTCGATTGCCGATATCCTTGTCGACATTGACTCGGCCAATGCAATCAACGCCATGCTGCTGAGGGATTCCATTCAGTATATAGAGAACACGGTGAAGTCGATCGCCGAGGCTGATGGAGCGAATTCGGTCTACAGCCGTCTGGGGCGTTTGGATGAGAAAGCTGCGGCATCTGCAGTGAACGAAACTGCTTAGCTGCGTCAAAGGGGCGAGGTGAGGGCAAGTGTATTCGACATTCAGCGGACTTGAGACTGCACGCAGGGCTCTTTATGCCCAGCGGGCAGCGATAGATATTACCGGGCATAACATTTCAAACGTGAACACGCCGGGCTACAAAAGGCAAAGGCCTGTCATGTCGCCGACTCCCCCCGCGCCCGGAGGCCTCAAGCCTGGAACAGGCGTTAAGGTGGCCGGGATTGAGCGACTGCGCGACCAATTTGTGGATACGCAGATAAGGCATACACTTGCCTCGCTTGGGCGGTGGGAGGCGCGCCGTGAGATTCTTGAGGAGATCCAAGAGGTTTTCAAGGAACCGAGCGACATAGGGATCTCAGCGATGATGGACCGGTTCTGGATAGCCTGGCAGGAGCTTTCGGGCAATGCGACTGATCCGGGCAGGCGGACCGGTGTCCAGCAGGAGGCCATCTCGCTGGTTTCGGCTTTCAACTTGGCTGCAGGGCAGCTAAATGAGACGATGGACGACATAAACCAGAATATTCGTGCGCTTGTGCATCGGGTCAACACGACTGCGTCAAGCATTGCAGAGCTCAACAGTGAGATCGTCAGAGGCAGTGTGGTTGGCGAGAACGTTGCAGACCTGCTCGACAGGCGCGACTACCTTGTGGAGCAACTTGCGTCCGATGTGGACGTGGCTGTGGTGGAGGATAACAGCGGGCTCGTCCATGTTACGGTCGGAGGAAGGATCCTGGTGGCCGGGACAGATGCCAGGGAGCTTGCACAAGATGTACTGGTCACTGGTGGAAGAATAAAGGGGCTTAATGAAGCGGCGAATATGATTATCCCCGGCTATCTCAAGCAGCTGGACGACCTTGCCAATGCGCTCATTGAGAAGATCAATGAGCAGCATAAGGCGGGGTATGACCTCTTTGGGAACCCCGGGGGCGAGTTTTTCGAAGGAAAGGGCGCTGCGGGCATCCGTCTTGCGCAGAGCATAGCGGATGATCCGGGATTGATAGCGGCGGCGGATGCGTCTGAAAGCCCTGGCAATGGCAGGAATGCGTTGGCCATGGCGCAGCTTAAGGACACCCTCACTATGGTTGGGGGCACGGCCACGTTCCGCGATTTCTACGGATCAGTGCTGACAGGCCTTGGCCTGGAAACGCAGGAGTCCATAAGGTCAACAGAGGTTTTCGAGGGAGTGCTCGGACAGCAGAAGGCGAGGCAGGAGTCGGTATCCGGTGTTTCACTCGATGAAGAGCTTATTATGCTGATGAAGTATGGATCAGCTTTTGATGCCGCATCAAGGCTGGTGACTGCAGTGGATGAGATGCTCGACACTCTCATAAACGGAACCGGGCTTGTAGGCAGGTAGACAAGGGGCCGGGGCGGGCAGGCGGCGATGGAGTGCAGCCAGGCGCTATCCCAGGCGCTGCATATAGGTACGAAGGGGTGTAAGCCATGCGGGTCACAAACAATGTGATGATGGAGAGGGCAATGCGCAATGTGAATGGTGCCTTTCAAAGATATGTGAAACGGCAGGAGCAACTGGCGTCTGGCCTTTCGATAAACAGGCTTTCTGACGATCCGCACGGCGCTGCCAAGGCTGTACGGCTCAGGTCCACGCTCAAAGGAATGGAACAGTACAAGAAGAATGCGGAGGCTGCCGATACGTCGCTCAACACGTACGACGGGATACTTGACAAGGTGGGCAATGTGATGAACCGCCTTCGGGATTTGGTGGCGCGCGCTGCCAGCGACACTGTGACCTCAACAGAACGGGATGCGATTGCTGTTGAGATCAGGGAGCTTTTCGAAGAGGTCGTCAATGCCGGAAACGAGATGCACAACGGGGAGTACATGTTCGCCGGGCACAAGGTGGGGACGGCTCCCTTTGAGGTTGTGCAGGATGCAGATGGCAAAGCTACGGGAGTCTTGTTCAGTGGGGATTCGGGCAAGGACGCAAT
>DMOT01000120.1 GCA_003456765.1 Bacillota bacterium | reverse complement strand
TTGAGTGCAGCCAGTTCACGACTGAACTCGTCTTGCAGCGCCTCGATTGTCGCCACAACAGCGTCAACCTCAGCCAAACACTCTTCGCGCGCCGCGAAGATTGAATCATAAGACTCCATCGCCATCTCGGCACGGAGCTCCAGAAGCTTCAGATCGAAGTCCTCTTCCAGCCCCTCAATGGCCCTTGCTCTCTCTTCGGATTCGGCCCATAGAGAATCATAGAAAGCCATCATCAGTTCAGCCCTGAGCTCATCGAGAGCCAGTTCGTACTCTAGCTCCGACGCTTCCAGTGCTGCCAGTATCTCTTCGCGCTGCGCCTTCAACGAATCGTAGAAAGCCATCGTTAAAGCGGCATTCTGCTCGTCAAGCGCCAGCTGCCATTCGGCCTCCATTGCCTCTAGATCGGCTGCGGTCTCTTCTTTGGCAGCCCAAACTGAATCGTAGAAGGCCATCATAAGCTCGGCATTCTGCTCATCAAGAGCCAGCTGCCACTTGGCCTCCAGCGCCTCCAGGTTGGCAGCATTCTCTTCCTGCGCAGCCCAGACAGAATCGTAGAGGGCCATCGTAAGTTCAGCATTCTGCTGGTCGAGAGCCAGCTGCCACCTGGCCTCCAAATCCTCGATATCGCGAACGTGCTCATCCCTGGCAGCCTCCATGGAATCATAGAGAGCCATCGTGAGCTCAGCTTTCTGCTCGGCAAGCCTCAGCTCGACCTGGGCCATAGCATCCTCAATGGCTCGCGCATTGTCATCCTGCGCTGCCCTAAGAGAATCGTAGAAAGCCATGGTGAGTTCGGCATTGTACTCGTCCAAAGCAAGCTGCCACTCGCCGGCCAACCTATCTAGGCCCACGAGGTCGTCTTCGGATGCAGCCCTTATGGAATCATAGAAAGCCAGTGTCAAAGCTGCATTCTGCTCGTCAAGAGCCAACTGGAACTTTGCTTCCAGCTCCGCTATCTCCCGAGCTCTATCATCCCTTTCAGCACTAAGGGAATCATGCATAGCCATCATGATCTCGGCTTTCTGCTCGGCAAGGGCGACATCAAGCAGAGCCTTGAGGTCGTCCATAGCTCTTTCGCGTTCATCCCTCTCCGCATTCACGGCGTCATAGACGGCCATCATGATCTGAGCCTTCAGCTCATCCAGGGCCAATTCGGTCTCGGCACCATCCTCAGCAACTACTACGGTGCGAGCCGTCTTGAGGGCCTCAATGGCCTCCCAAAGCCCGGCATGTTCTGCCTTGTTCTCAGCGCTCAGGTCATCAACCTGGGCAACCAGTTCGTAGAGCTTCTCCTCGAAATCTGCCCACTGCTCATCTGACATCGCAGCAATCTTCTCGTAGATTACCTGCTCAAGAATGGTGGCGTCGGGCGTTGCGGGAGGCTGCAGAACCGGCTCTGGTTCTGTAACCGGTACAGGCTCTACCCGCGCGTCCAGTTTCCCTTCTAGCTCAGACATTCTCTCAGACATCTTTCTGACGTCCCTGTCGAGGTATTCTAATGCCCTCGCTACTATCAGGGCCACTTCATACCTCGTCGCAGGCTGTGTTCCCTTGTACGTCCCATCGGGATAGCCATCGATAATGCCTAACGCAGCAAGCATTCTTACAGCGTCAAGCGCCCAGTGCGACTCCTCCGGCAAATCGGAGAAGGGACTCGCCAACACCGGGATAGCGATGATACCAATCATCGCGGTGGCGACGAGAACGGCCAGGAGTTTTTTCATTAGTCCTTTCCCCCCTCAAATTGATCCTGATCAACCTGATCAGCAAACGCTAAGGACTGAGTGCCGTTAGAGGCAGCCCAGACGAGTGCTCATGTTTCCTCGCCCTGCGCCCAGAACGTAAACAAGCCCTCCTGCGTACAATACGACCAAGCAACCACAGCCATATTCTGCCGTTGCTAGAGTCGATCAGAAAGTGAGTATAACAGAGTACACCTGCGTTTTCATATTCTCCAAACACTAGCCAACTCCTTCATGAAGCAGAAGATTTTTGAGCAAAACTGGAGCTGATCAAATGCTAAATGCGCTTAATCACCAGCTCAACCGGTGGAGACTTATGAGATCGCCAGATATCCTGGCACGCTACGGCCTGCACGTTGACACTGGCGTTCCTCTTCACAATCTCAACTATTGCGGAAGTAAAGTCGGAGATAGTCATAATAGTCCCAATTCTGCCTTCCTCGTCACTGGTCATTCCTCTTGAGATGCAGGCAGAGTTCACATCCTCCATCAGCACCAGCAGCTGCTTCTGAACCTCTGCGCCGCCAGTAGCTCCGTCAATGGTTCTGGCCGCAACGACATCCCCGGCTGAGTAAATCCTGGCATCAGGGAATACCTCTACCTCCACCACAAGTGGATCACCGTACCATGTGTTCTTGTACGACATCACCCGGAAGATCATCTTTCCATCAGATTGATGCAGCTCCTGTATGGCTGCAAGGTAGTTGCCTTCATCGAACAAGAGAACGAAGGGATCATCCTCTCTGCTCGAGCGCGCCCCCCTCCTGGAAGCTATCTCGTTGACCCTGAGCAAAAGCGCGGTGACCTGGCCGTTCACGTCGTCCCTTGGTTGCGAGCAATCGACCACTTCGCCGAGCACAACCTCTTTAGCCCGAAAGACGATCTCCCCGTACCATGACGATTTCTCAGCTTCGGCCATGATGAGAGCGCTCGTAGCAGCCTGAGCCGTCATGTCGAGCTTCATCTGCTCCAGACTCCGCTCAAGGCTGGCCTGGGCAGCAGACAAGGACGATACATCCTGCTCGAGGGACTTCTTCTCACCCTCCAGCAACGCTATTTCGCTACGCGCCCTATCCAATTCGCCACTTGCCTGCACAAGGTCTGCTCCTGCTTGCCGGTACCTTGTTTCGGTCTCCTTCAGCTTGATCTCAGAATCACGCAGGTCAGACTCGACTCGTGAGAGCTCGTGCAACGCTCGCGCTCGCTCCTGTGATACCAGCTCCAGCTCTTGATTGGCAGCTTCAAACTTCGCTTCCAGTGCGTCATATTCATCAGCCACTTCTCTCACGCGTGCCGACAGCACGTCCACTTCGGCCATTTTGGCTTCCAGATCAGTATTGGCCGTGGCAAGAGAATCCTGGAGTTCACGTATCTCGAACAGAGCTATCCTGACATTCTCCGAGGCAAGTGATAGCACGAGGAGAGTGCATGCGGCAATTACGACACCTGTAATTATCGTGATAACCATAGAAGTGTACTTGGGCCTCAGGCCGAAAATGGAAAGGCGCTTTCGGCCTACCTTCATGCCAATACGATCGCCGGCGTAAGCAATTATGCCACCCGCTATGGTTAGGACGATTATCAGTACGACTCCGCCCAACGCATATCTCCTCCCAGCAACATGAAGCCTCAGAGGGCAAATCGCTCTCCCAGGTAGAAACGTCTGGCAACAGGATCCTCTGAGACCTCCAGTGCGGTACCTGATACAATTGTGCGGCCTTCATGCATAATATAGGCCCGATCAACAATGGCTAGAGTGTCCCTTACATTGTGATCGGTAATCAGCACTCCCAGGCCTGCTTCCTTCAGTTGCGCTACTATGTGCTGGAGTTCGCCCACGGCAATAGGGTCTACGCCGGTAAACGGCTCATCCAGCAGCAAATACCGGGGTTCTGCAGCCAATGCACGCGCTATCTCTACACGCCTGCGCTCTCCGCCCGACAACGTGAAGCCCATCTGTGCGCGCACGCGAACCAGATCAAACTGCTCGAGAAGGCCTTCGAGGCGAGCGCCCCATTCATCAGAATCCCTCATGGAAACCTGCAACACGGCCATGATGTTGTCCTCTACAGAGAGCTTTCGGAATATTGAAGGTTCTTGGGCAAGATACCCCACGCCCAATTGCGCCCGCTGCCAGACTGCGCTCCGTGTAACATCCACGCCCTCAACGGAAACGCAACCGGAATCAGGCGATTCCAGACCAACAATGATGTAGAACGTGGTCGTCTTGCCCGCGCCGTTGGGACCAAGAAGGCCCACAATTTCGCCGCGCTTCAAAACCAGGCTAGCCCCATCGACTACACGTTTCCCCTTGAAGCTCTTGACAAGGTTGTCAGCCTGTACGCCCAATAAGAATTCACTCCCCATGCAGCCGGACCCAGACTTGTCAGGCATCTCCTATTATAGACGATAGAAGGCCCATGGGAGTTCCTGACTCACTCGCGAAGCATACACAACTGCATGTACCTATGTTTTTCGACATAGGCACCATTTCTACCTGCACGAGGAGCTTTTTGTGCGCGTGGGTATTGCTGGGATGCTGGCAAAGTCTTATGCAGCAGCTTTGCGCCCCAACCTTCTGAGATGATATGGCATGCAGCTTGAACGATTTGCTTGTTCGAATGAACCAGAGGTTCTATCGGCGCGAATACCGACAACCTAAGACGAATCCTGCTCCTGGCCCTTGTCAGTGCCTCGCAGCGTGCCCCTGCTAGCCGACAATGCCGTTTGAACAACCATTTCGGCCGCGCCAGCCACTCCCATGGCCTCACGCAGCTCGCGGGATATCCTATCGCGACGGGCAGTGTCGCCCAGCAGCTCAACGCAGGGGATGACTACGTCTTCAGGGCGCAACTGCCCAACGACTTCAGGTGCTACAAGCTTCCCGGCCTTGATATTGGGAATCGATAGAAACCTGCCTGATTCCTCCCGCCGCTCTATTGCTCGCTTGCGAAGGATCTCACCTACAAGGGGTATCGCCGACAGGAATGGAGACACTCCGGGAAGAGGAACAGCACTCGGCACATTGAGAGGGGCCGCTGCCACGTAGGGGGTGCCCAGGTAAGCCAACTCTGAACAGACAGGGCCCGGCGTGCATATTGCGATGTCGGCGGCAACCATAGCCTCGTACCTATGCAGAGTCTCAATCCTCACATTCACGCCTTCGGCAGTTACGGCTTCCAGGGGGCCAGCGCTCTTCAGAACTGTGGCGCTTGAACCGTCTATCTTGCCCCTGTGCCTCGAATGAGAGAAGATTGAGTCCAATGAAGCGGTTCCGATGAAGGGAGACAGGCAGAGCACAAATCTCAGGTCGCGCTCCACACGGGCAAGGAGCTCAACCGCGCGAAAGAGAAACGGCGCCATGACCGCAACCTCCTGTGTCCTCGTGCCAGGAAAAAGAAGAACCACCCGTTCCTCGTCTTTGGCGCCCAGGTAGGTTCTGGCCTCATCGCGGTCGGCATCCACCCCAATACCGTCGATCATGAGGTTCCCAACAAGCCTGACCCGATCAGCCGGAACACCCTTTGATATCAGCGAAGCCTGAATCCTCTCGTCCTCTACGAGAAACGCGGAAACACTCTTAGCTCCCTGTATCGTCCTGTCAGTATACACAATCAGTGGGTACTTCAATCGCCGGCTGAGGAGAACGGAAAACCAGAGTTTCCCGCCTAAGTGCACAACAACCCCCGACCCCGAGCTGGCAAAGCCGAGAGGCCTCTTGCCAAATGCCAGGAATGAAAGGAATTCACGGGGATTCACGGCCTTCCGAACGCCTGGATAGGCCGAGGCAACTCTGGCCTCGCGTCCACTAGCATAGCCCCCGGGAGAGACGAAGATCCATACATCGGCCGCCGGCAGCATCGCCAGCGCCTTCTCCGCGACAGGCCTGGCAAGCCCGTGAACCTCCCCCGGGGAGCTGGAGACCAGCACTATGTCCAAGTCCGATCACCCCGCTTGCGGCAGCAATACTGCCCTCCTGCAACTCCGCTTAACACATCCGAGTTCTACAGGCTAGCCGCCTTCTCCTCCTGATCCCCTGCAAAATATGACAAAGACTTCGAATATTGCCGGGCCAATTCAGATGTGGGCGCGAGCAGAACATCCTCGGGCCTGCCCTCATCTACGGCCGCACCCTCTGACACGAGCACTATTCTGTCTGCAACGTGCAGCGCAAACGGAACCTCGTGAGTGACTATGACCATAGTGGACCTTAGCGAACGGGCAAGGGACTCTATTAGCCTCAGCACATCCACTACGAGAATGGGGTCGAGCGAAGACGTGGGCTCATCCCATAGCAACAGCTCAGGATCTTGAGCAATGGCGCGAGCTATTGCCGCCCTTTGCATCTCGCCGCCCGACAGAT
>DMOT01000070.1 GCA_003456765.1 Bacillota bacterium | reverse complement strand
CCGGCCCACGGTTCTCCGTAGAGCAAGAGTGATGGTTCGACAGCGTACAGCCTCGATTCGATCTCTCTGACCGTGTCGTAGTCCATCAGACCCATGAGATCGAACCTAAATCCATCTACATGGTACTCCTCAACCCAGTACCGCAGGGAATCGAGGATGAGCTTGCGAACCATGGGCCTATCTGTTGCTAACTCGTTTCCACACCCAGACCCATTTGTGTATCTGCCCGCGCAGTCAGTGCGGTGATAGTATGACGGCACAATCATGTGAAGAGGCGAATCCTCCACAGACCACGTATGATTGTACACAACGTCCAAGATGACGCGAAGCCCGGCCGAGTGCAGAGACTGCACCATCTTCTTGACTTCAATGATCCGCGCGACGGCACACTCGGGCGCGATGGAGTAAGACCCCTCCGGCACAAAGAAGTGGTACGGATCGTAGCCCCAGTTGTAGTCATCCTTGTCAAGCTCATCTACGGAGGCGAAATCCTGAATGGGCATCAGATGAACATGAGTGACTCCAAGCTCCACAAGGTGGTCAAGGCCTACACTTATCCCGCCAGGCCCTTTGCATCCTCTGGCTGCCATGCCCAGGTACTTCCCGGGATAGCGCACGTTGGCATCAGGCGAAATCGTAAAATCCCGCACATGGGCCTCGTAGATGATCGCATCAGTGGGGGCCGCAAATGGGGGGCGCACGTCTCTCTCCCAGCCTTCCGGATTGGTCGCATCCAAATCGACAATGACGCCACGCACGCCATTGGCTGTCAAAGCGTGTGCATATGGATCAACAGCCTCATTGACCGCCCCGCCCAGATCAACGCGGTACATATAGCACATTCCCGCCAGGTCGCCGGGGACCGTTGCAAGCCAGGTTCCGTCACAGTCCGGGGCCATCTCAATTCCATAGCAAACAGCTGCGTCTGCCGATGAATAAAGCGCCACAGATACACCAAGGGCTGTAGGGGCAAACACACGGAAAGTCGTTGATTCCTTTGTATACACGGCTCCAAGATCGTCACCTGGGTAGAACAGCTCGAACATTTCCTGACCGCCCACGGCGACGACAGGAGATGTCTCTCTTGCCATGCGTCTCACCGTCCACGAAACTGCTTTCTAGCTGCTGCTTATATAATACAGCATCCCGTTAGAAAGTGTCCACCCGCCCGTTGCATATTTCGTTGTTATCCCTCAAAATGTGTTTCCATCTCTTCCAGGGCTTCCTCAAAGACGTCCAGCGCCCTGTGGACAGGATCTGGCGAAGTCATATCGACCCCGGCATGGGCCAGAAGGTCGATTGGATACTTCGAGCTTCCGCCACTTAAGAACTGGATGTAACGTTCCCTCGCCGGAGCCCCATGCCCGAGTATGCCCTCGGCCAGCGCCACAGCTGCGGAGAACCCTGTAGCATACTGATATACATAGAAGGCCCTGTAGAAGTGGGGAATCCTCGCCCACTCAATAGCGATATTGTCGTCAAGCACAATCTCGTCGCCATAGTAATCCCGGTTCAGCTTCGTGTAGATATCGTTGAACACATCAGGCGTCAAAGCCTGGCCCGCTTCAAACATCTCATGGGTTATCTTCTCGAACTCCGCAAACAGAGTCTGCCTGTAAAGCGTGCCTCTGAACTGTTCAAGGAGGTGGTTGAGCAAGTACATCCTTCGCACCGGGTCCTCGGTCAATCCCAGCAGGTGCCTCATGAGCAACACTTCGTTGGCGGTGGAAGCAACCTCCGCCAGGAATATGGAGTAGTCGGAGTACACATAGGGCTGAGTTGTCCACGAGTAATGTGAATGCATGGCATGGCCCATCTCATGAGCAAGGGTAAACATGTTATCCAGGTTGTCTTGCCAGTTGAGGAGGACGAACGGGTGGGATCCGTATTCACCCCACGAGTAGGCTCCAGATGTCTTGCCTCTGCTTTCGACAACATCCACCCAGCCTGACTCCAGGCCTTTCTTCAGAACTGCTACATACTCATCGCCCAAAGGCGCAAGGCCCTCGCAGACTGTCTTCTTGGCTTCCTCATATGTGACTGGCCAGTCAATGTCTGGGACTATAGGCGCATATATGTCGTACATGTGCACCTTGTCGAGATCCAAAGCCTTCTTGCGCAGAGTAATGTACCGATGCATTAGATCCAGTCTGCTCCTGACCGCTTCCAGGAGATTGCCGTAGACCTCTACGGGGATGTTGTTCCGATCGAGCGCAGTCTCAAGGCACGAGCCGTAATTGCGCACCCTTGCGTTGAAAGCATCGCCCTTCACGGAAGCAGCATAGGTTGATCCTATCGTGTTGATCAGAGCTCGATATGACGAATACAAGGCGTCATAGGCATCCTTGCGAACCCGCCTGTCAGGGCTTTGCATGTACTTTATGTACCTTCCCTTGGTCAGCTCCACAGTCCTGCCTTCCTCGTCCTCAATAGACGCAAACTTGAGGTCGGCATTGTTGAGCATAGTGAATATGGCGGGAATGGCAAGGCCAACTTCGCCGGCCATGGCAACTATGCGTTCCTCTGAAGCAGACAATGTATGAGCCCTCATTCGGGATGTGTTGCGCAAAAACTGCCTGTACAGCTCGAGCTCGGGATTGCTCGCCATGTACTCCTCCAACACATTGTCTTCCACTGCAAGCAGCTCGGGCCTGATAAAGGCAGCAGCCGACATTACCTGCACAGCGAGGCTTGCCGCCCGTTCGTACATTCCCTGGTACTTAGGGTCAGTATTGTCCTCATCCTTGCGCATGCGAGCATATACGCCGACCTTCGCTGCCATCTCGTCGATCTCGTTCAACAAGTTCAGGCCGTCCAGCAGATTCCGGGCACTCGCTCCGAGTCTTCCCTGAAAAGAGGTAAGCTCAGGCAGTTTCTCCTGAAGCCTGGCCATGTCAGCCTCCCAAAGCGTGTCAGATGCATAGATATCCTCGAGCCTCCATTTGAGCTCGGTAGAAACGTCTTTTCGCTCCGGAATCGCCGTTGAGTTTTTCGGCCCAGAAATAGACATGCAATCATCCCCCGATTTCAACATACTTCCCTATACTAATCACTCTCGCAAGAAGGTTCTTCGTCACATGCACTCCCCGAACCTTCCGCGTTCAGCAAGATAGGAACCTCGCGCTCCGTCTCGTTCAAAGCATCATTCTCTCCGCCCGCATCCAGGCCAGGAGAGTCTTCTTCTTCGCCTGGCCCTGACACCACAGCTTTCGTCTTCCATCGTCCGCTCCTGTAGTAGACATAGCTCAGGGCCATGCTGACAAAGGGTCCAGTAACAGTTCCCATCCAGACTCCTCTCACCCCAAGGCTAGTTTTGGACAAGACTGTCACAAGCGGAATTCGCACAAGCCAAAGCGAAGCAAGTGTCATGAAAAACGAAGGCAGGGTATCTCCCGCACCCCTCAACACTCCGTTCAGGGCGAACATGGCAGAAAAAGGCACAAAGCCGAGGCTGATCCATCGAAGGTATGTGACACCTGCAGTGATTACCTCGGAATCCTTAGTGAAGATCGATATCAAGACGCCCGGTATTGCCTGCGCTACGATTGTCAGTACAGCACTCGTGGAGCAGGAGATCAGCACCGACCACTTGACGATCTGCGACACGCGGTCGCTTCGCCCCGCGCCCAGGTTCTGGCCGGTCAAGGCTGTTACAGCCAACCCCAAGCTCATAGCCGGCATGAAAGCGTACTGCTCGATTCTTCCACCTGCCGCCGACCCGGCCACCACAATGCTACCGAACTTGTTGATGGTAGACATTATTACCATCTGCCCGAGAGAAACAAGGGTTTGCTGTGCGCCGGCGGGCAAGCCGATCTTGACCGTGAGTCTAGTAAGCTCCCAATCAAAGCGAATCAGTTGACGCAATTCAGAGACCAATCCTGACCGCTTTACAACGTGCCCCAGAGCCAAAATCGCAGAAAACGCCTGGGATATTACGGTAGCCCACGCAGTCCCTGCAACCCCCATAGCCGGGATAGGCCCCAGGCCAAATATCATGAGGGGGTCGAGGACTATGTTGAGAACGGTTGCATAACCCAGGAATTTCATTGGAGAGACTGAGTCTCCGAGGCCCCGCAGGACAGAGCTGGTGACATTGTAGACAAGCATTGGCAAAAAGCCGATAGTATAGACGCCGAGGTAGGCCGCGGCGTCCTCTATTA
>DMOT01000162.1 GCA_003456765.1 Bacillota bacterium | reverse complement strand
TTCATGCATGTGTTCAGCTATCGACTGAGGTGCCTTTTGCGCGATAGAGAAACGGTGTTCTGGACGCTGATCTTCTCTTTGCTGCTGGCAACGTTGTTCTACTTCGCCTTCGGACATCTCACAGGGGAGCAGGAAAGGTTCGACCCTATTAGGACCGCAGTGGTAGACAGCCAGGCTTATCGGGGAGATGTCAGATTCCAGCAGGTGCTTGCGATGTTGTCGGAGCCAGGGGAGAATCAGATGCTCGAGCTGACTGTAGCCGATCAGCAACAAGCTGAGCGGTTGCTTGAGGACGGCGCCGTAGCCGGGATAATCACGGTCGGCGAGTCAATTGGACTTGTGGTGAAGCAGTCGGGCATCGATCAAAGCATACTCAAGGCCATTCTCGATGAGTATGCACATACAACTAGAACGGTTGCTCGCGTCCTTGCGAAGAACCCGGGCGCTGCCCAGCAATTGATTTCGGAACTAGGTGACCGAAAGGGCTATACTGAGCAAGTCTCCTTTTCCGATGCTGTGCCCGACACCATACTCGGTTTCTTCTACGCCCTAATTGCCATGGCTTGCATGTACAGCGGGTTTTGGGGGTTGCGCAACGCCATCGACGTTCAGGCGGATCTATCGGCCCGGGGGGCGAGGCGCAGTGTCGCGCCCACACATAAGCTCGGCGTGGTGTTAGCGGATGCAGCAGCGGCGCTCACTGTCAGCTTCGCAGAGGTGCTGATTCTCCTTGGGTATCTGGCATTTGTATTGAGAATCAGCTTCGGAAACCAGATAGGCTATGTACTTCTGACGTGTTTTGCGGGCTGCGTCGCAGGGGTCTCATTTGGAGGCTTCATCGGCACAGTTGTTCGGGGAAACGAGGGTGTGAAAACAGGAATTCTCATCGGTGCTAGCATGACTATGAGCTTCTTGGCGAGTTTGATGTGGGTTGGAATAAAAGACATCATTGCCCGCAAGGCGCCCATACTCTCTTACATCAACCCCGCAGCTCTGATATCAGACGCCTTTTACAGCTTGTATATATTCGACAGCCATCGCCGATTCTTCATCAACATCGGCATGTTGTGCCTGATCTCGGCGATCATGTGCGCGGCAAGCTTCATGCAGCTCAGGAGGGAAAGATATGCAAGTGTTTAAGGCCTATTTCAAAGTGATGCGCGGTTCTGCGGCGTCGATAGCAGTCAATCTATGTGTTTTTCTGGGGATTTCAGTATTGGTCTCCTCCATGGCACCAGCTGCTTCGATCATGAACTTTGAGCCGACTAGAATTCCTGTCGCCGTCATTAACCGGGATAGCGACGGGCAGCTTGCGCAAGGCCTCGTTGATTACCTGGGCCAGACAAGTCGGCTGGTTCCGTACCCAGACGATCCAGAGAAGCTTCAAGACGCGCTGTTCTTCCGGAACGTGGGGTACATCGCCATAATTCCAGCCGGTTTCTCGGATGCGTTCATGTCGGGCAGGGACTGCGCCATCGAGAAAGTGATTGTGCCTGACTCTACCAGCAGCTACTATGTTGACATGAGCATCGACAGGTTCCTCAACACGGTGCGGCTCCACCGCAAGTACAGCGAAGAGGAATCCCAGGCGGAGCTGGTGGCAGCCGCCAGGGCTGACCTGGCCTTTGATACTGCGGTTGCCATGAAATCCTCCGGCGCCGCAACCGGTGGAGAACGTCCAGCGTATACTTACTACTTTGCGTACTGCGCCTATGCGTTGCTGGCCATGGTCATGACGGGAGTAAGCTCAATCATGATAGCCTTCAACAAGCCCGATCTGTACCTGCGCAACCTGTGCTCGCCATTGCCGGGCATGAACATGAGCTTGCAGTTGGCTGCCGGACATGCGGTGTTCGCTCTGGGTTGCTGGGCCATACTCGTGGTAGGCAGCTTCGTGCTGCACGGCGAAAGCTTGGTGTCGTCGGGGTTAGCAGGGCTGTATTCCCTCAACACGTTGGCATTCGCAGCGGTGAGTGCGTGCATAGGTTTTCTCGTGGGCAGCTCCGTGAAGAGTAATGGCGCACAAGCGGGAGCGATCAACGTCATCACTCTTGGCATGACCTTCCTGTGTGGTGTGTTCGTACCCCAGTCAATCATGAGCAAGTCGGTGCTGTCGTTCGGAAGGTTTTTGCCAACGTACTGGTTCATCCGGGCGAACGATGCCATAGGGGAGATTTCGAGCTTCACTGCGGATAGCCTGCGTCCCATCTATGGCAGCATCCTGATCCAGCTGGGGTTCGCTGTGGCCATATTCTCGGTGACGTTGCTTCTGAGCAGAGAGCGAAGGCTGTCGCATCTCTAGGGCCAAGCCGCCTACGCAATGCAGGTTCCAAGAGACTGGACGAGCCAACGCCGCCCGGATTATCGTGACGCGGGTGGCGGCATGTTGAGACATCAGTGGCTGCCTGATTGTGCTAAGATGCTTTTGGAGCATCACACATGTTGACGCTTCGGACGCAATGCTTGGGAGGAACTCAGATGAGAACTGAGCAGGAGATGATGGGCCTGATTCTCGGCGTAGCGGCGGCCAATGAGCGCGTGCGCGCGGTGGTCATGAATGGTTCGCGCGCAGACCCCAACGCTCCCCGGGATATCTTCCAAGACTACGATATTGTCTACTACGTGACAGACATGGCTTCCCTGTCCGAGAAACACGAATTCTGGTGGGTGGCTATCTATGTGGCGAAGGGGCTGTGCAGGCGGGAGATTCTTTATGCCAAATGGCGCCTGGATAGAATCGTAAGGGAGATGCTCCTTCAGATGTTGGAGTGGGAGGCCGGCATAGCGACTGACTTCTTGGTGAGCATGGGCAAGTGCAGGAAGCGCCTCGAGGCGCATTTACCTGAGGAACAATGGCAGGCTCTGTTGCTTACGTATGCAGACGGAAGCTATGAGGGCACATGGAATTCGCTGTTTGCAGCGTGCGATCTGTTTCGTCAGACGGCGAAGTTCGTGGCTTCGCACTTTGGCTATGAATATCCGGGCGGCGACGATCAACGCGTCGGCAAGCACTTGGAGTGGCTACGGGATCTCTGCGCGTCTTCCGGCGTGTAGGGACCGCTCTTCTGGCAGTTCGTGATGTATTGACTACCTCCAGCCAGCCGAAGAACGCGAGTCCGCTCGCGACATTCGACTTGCAGAAACCCTGGGCACCGTATCGCAATCTCAGCACAGCACAAGGAGGGATTTATGATGATCGAGTTGCCCGAGGCCACGACAATTGCCGAACAAGTGTGTACAGCTCTTACAGGCAAGAGGATCGAGAGCGTCACCGCAAACCACTCTCCGCACAAGTTCGCCTGGTTTTACGGCGATCCCGGTGAATACGATAATCTGCTCAAAGGCCAGACCGTTGAGAATGCGATTCCCTGCGGAGGCTTGGTGGAGATATGGGCTGGCCCCGCGCGGATTCTCTTTGGCGACGGTGTTAATCTGCGCTACCATCCTGCAGGAGACAAGGCCCCTGCGAAGCACCAGATCCTCATCGAATTTGACGACTCATCCATGTTTAGTGTCTCTGTGCAGATGTACGGGGGACTGTGGGTATTTCCCGCTGGACAGTTCGATAATCCTCACTTTGAATCCCTTCTGGAAGGGGAGAAGCGCCAGTCGCTATCCGCAAAGGCCTTTCTTGCCACAGAGCAGCGTATACCCGGGCTCGGAAACGGAGTTTTGCAGGACATTCTTTGGACCGCCATGATCCATCCGAAGAGGAAAATGGCGACTCTGTACGACGATGAACTCCACGTCCTGTTCGGTTCGGTCAAGTCCGTGCTCAAACAGATGGCAGCCGGAGGGGGCGGGACACCGAGCGCGATCTATATGGCTGTCCTGGAGGATACAAGACGATCCTCAGCAGAAACACGGTGGGCAAGCCATGCCCGTCATGTGGGAGCGCTAATCTCTGAGCCTCTTGTCCAGCAAGGCTGACGAGACTAGATCTCCAGGTAGCGAGGGAGTCCATGGAGTTTGACTGCGCAGTTGTTCTCAACCATGATGGGGTCTTCCGAATCCCAGCGGGGCGAGAGCATCATGCCTCTGTCGGGGATGTCGCAAAATGGCGACGGCTGCTCATAAAGGCTATACATTATGGATGCCTCAAGCCTTTCAAGGATCCGTGGCTCGGTTCCTATATCTGCAGCAAAGATGCGAAACCCTTCAAGTTGATTCATGGCAGCCTCAAGGATACCTGCCCTCCGCGCTTCGAAGTCAGCTCGCTTTTCTGGGGTCCATCCCCATCCATGCCAGATCTCTTTTCGAACCCCCTGCTGCATTGCGGCGATGTCTAGAACGGTGTAATCTCCGCTCATGTACTTCCGAGTGTGTTCGCGGAATCGTATCGGGATAGAACGACGTGTCAGCCCGGCTGCGTATATCAGATAACCGTCCTGGTATTCAACGGTCTGCAGGTATACGCCTGGCTGATTTGGAGGGGGAGTCGAATTGCTCTCGGTTTCGAATTGCGGCCAGCAATA
>DMOT01000163.1 GCA_003456765.1 Bacillota bacterium | reverse complement strand
TGATACGGGTTCATTCAGGTATTCGAATACTTCCGCGGATACGTTTCGTGTAGCTGCTGCCCTTGTAGACGCGGGGGCCAGGCCATGGGAGATTGCGCAGAACATATATGACACCAAACCCTATAAGTCCCTTTCGGCTTTGGCCGAGGCAATCCTCGGGATTCAGTTCTCGAGTGGAGGCCTGATCGCGTCCATGGAGATCACAGCAGAGATGATGGAACGCCATGGCATTACGGAGAGTGAGACCGAAGGATTCATCGGCTATGCTCGATCAATTGAGGGCGTAGAAGTGGCTGTTGCTTTTCGAGAGGTAGAGGATGGACTGATCAGAATCGGATTTCGCTCGAAAGAGAAGGTGGACGTGGCCGAGATTGCTGCGGAATACGGCGGCGGAGGGCATGTGCGCGCTTCAGGGTGCACTGTTCCAGGTCCCCTTGCAGAAGTGAAATCGAATGTGATTTCCAGGCTGAACCGGGCATTGGCGGAGGCTGGGTATACTTGGACGGACTGATTGTAGTAAACAAGCCCAAAGGGATGACCTCCCACGATGTTGTTGTCCAGGTCAGGCGGATAACGGGTGAGCGGTCGGCCGGGCACACAGGAACCCTGGACCCTGATGCAACCGGGGTCCTTGTTGTTTGTATGGGCAGGGCTACACGTCTTTCGCGATTCATGATGGACATGCCCAAGGAATACGATGCCGAGATTGTCTTCGGAATTTCCACTGATACTGCTGATGCTTCAGGCAGGGTTCGTGCCAGAAATGATAGTTTCGAGCTTCCGAAGGAAGCTGTGTTTTCTGCGTTTCAGCGTTTTGTCGGCCACATTGAACAGGTTCCGCCCATGGTTTCTGCGGTCCGGCATAAAGGGAAGCGCCTTTACGAGCTTGCTCGCGAAGGGATCACGGTTGAGCGGGAACCCAGGCGTGTGACGATATACGGAATCGAGCCCATATCTCCGCTAGATTGGCCCGAGAGTGTGACACTTGGCTCCAGGGGCTCGGTGCGCGTTGCATGCTCCAAAGGGACCTATGTGCGCACGCTTTGCGAGGATATCTGCAAAAGCCTCAGGTTAGAAGGGCATATGGGCGCACTCGAGCGGACGATGTCGTCCGGGTTCCGCCTGGAAGAAGCATACACCCTGGAGCAGCTCTCGGAGGCGGCGACAGCCGGCCGGCTGGATACTTGTGTCAGGCCGGTGGTAGAAGGCGTGAGAGGCATGCCCAGGTGCGTAGTCTCAGAAGATGAGGCCAGGCACGTGAGGCATGGAGCAAGAATTCGGAGCGATGAGGGCCGAATAACGCCTGCTTGCGACAGAAGTGACTACATAGCACTCTTGCGGGCCGACGGATCACTTGCTGCAGTTGGGGAGGTCCGTCTCATAGATGGGCGTGAATGGATCCAGCCAAGAGTTGTCTTCTAGTTTCTGAGGTGTATGTTTTATGTTTATGGAGCGCTTCTTCATCTCAACATCAGAGAAACCTCCGGTCACAGCCATGGTATATGCCCTGGGTACGTTCGACGGAGTCCACCTTGGCCACATGCAGCTGATGCGAGAGGCCATAAAGCTTGCGCACGAGCGGGGGGCTAAAGCCGGCGTGTATACATTCGATGTCCATCCACTTGCAGTGCTTAACCCTTCCCACGCTCCGCAGCTGCTTACATCCCTGGATGACAAATTGAAGCTTATTGAGGGCGCTGGCATCGATATTGCAGTTGTCCAATCGTTCGACATGGCGCTGGCGGGCATGTCGTCGAAGGGCTTCGTGGAAGACGTGCTATTGGGCACCCTAAGTGCCGAGCATGTTGTTTGCGGCTTCAACTACACTTTTGGCCGCGATGGCGGAGGCACTGCCGGGGAACTAGTGACCATCTGTGCGAGGCATGGAATTGGCGTGACTGTGGTTCCTCCAGTGTCTGAGGGGGCGACTGTAGTAGGCAGCACGGCCATACGGGCAGCCCTTGCCGACGGAGATGTTGCCCTCGCTGGAAGACTCCTAGGGAGACTCCACTTTGTGAGGGGCATTGTTGAACGGGGGCGCGGTGTAGGAAGATCCCTGGGCGTGCCCACCGCAAATCTAAGGTTGCCAGAGGAATACGCTATCCCGTCCAGCGGCGTCTATGCAGCCAGGGCGCATTGGGGTGATCGCATGCAGGCAACAGCCGTGTGCAATATAGGCGTTCGCCCGACCTTTGGCGACGAAGCACGCGGGGTTACATGTGAGGTTCATCTTTTGGATGCTTCTGCTGACCTGTACGGGGAAATACTAGCGGTAGAATTTGTGGCAAGGCTCCGCGACGAGAAGCGTTTTGCAGACCCGGCTGACCTGAGGAAGCAGATCGCGTCTGACATTGAAGCTGCTAGGACTCTGGTTGATGCTGGAGTTTACACCCAATGTCATCTGTGCTAGAATGAATTCCGCAAGCTCACAGCGGATGGAGCTTACTTGACCCTTGGCTAGGATTGCCGATCCTCCCTCCGACGGCTTTCTTGGCAGGGGCATACGAGAAACAGGAGGTGCACAGCCCTTGAGCCTAACGGCTGACGAAAAGAGGAGCATTATCGAGAAATACCAAATCCATGAAGGTGATACGGGTTCTCCGGAGGTTCAGGTAGCTATCCTTACAGAAAGGATAAACTACCTTACTGAACACCTGAAAACCCACAAGCGAGACAATCATTCAAGGCGTGGTCTACTCAAGATGGTAGGAAAACGCAGGGCGCTCCTTGACTATCTCAGAGACAGCGATATCGAGAGATACAGGGCGCTCATAGAAGAACTAGGACTTCGCAAGTAGCGCAGAATGAGTGAGAGCGGGTATTGGTGTCCCGCTCTCTTGTTCATGAGCGCAACAAGGCAATGTGTAGGAGGTAGGCAACTTAATGCATCAAGTTTTCCAGACAGACGTAGCTGGAAAGAGGCTGGCAGTAGAGACTGGCTACATAGCGCAGCAGGCTGACGGATCTGTGCTCTGCCGGTACGGCGAAACGGTGGTTCTCGTCACTGCAACAGCATCGAAGGAGCCCAGAGAGGGCATAGATTTCTTCCCTCTTCTTGTGGACTATGAGGAGAAGCTCTATGCTGTGGGCAAGATTCCGGGAGGATTCATAAAGCGCGAGGGAAGGCCGGGGGAGGCAGCCATCCTTGCAGCGCGACAGATCGATAGGCCTATCAGACCGTTGTTCCCCGATGGATTCCGCAATGACGTTCAGGTTGTTGCTACAGTCTTCTCGGTGGAACCTGGAATCGATCCGGCATTACTGGCAATGAATGGCGCCTCTATTGCTCTGTCGATTTCGGACATACCCTTCGACGGCCCAATTGCAGGTGTCAGTGTGGGGCTCGTTGACGGGAAGTTTGTCATAAACCCCGGCGTCGAGGAGTCAGAGCAGTCGATGCTCTCATTGACAGTGGCAGGGACTGAAGACGCAGTTCTCATGGTCGAGGCGGGAGCCAACGAAGTTCCCGAGGAACAGGTGCTGGAAGCGATCATGTACGGCCACGAGACGATCAAGGAGATCGTTGCCTTCCAGAAGAAAATAATCGCCCAGGTCGGCGTCGCCAAGAAGGAATTTGAGGGCTTCAAACCAGATCCCCAGATCGAGCAGAAGGTGAAGGACTATGCATACGACAAGCTGAACGAGGCAGTGCGCAATCCTGACAAGCTCGCTCGTGAGGAGCTTACAGACGCCGTAAGAGATGACGTTCTGGCCCACTTTGCTGAGATTATGGGTGAAGATGTACCTGTTCGCGACATCAACAATGTGCTGGAAGCACTGCTGAAACAGATAGTCCGGAGGATGATCACGCAAGAGGGAACGCGCCCTGACGGAAGAGCTCTTGACGAGGTTCGGAAGGTAACGTGTGATGTCGGGCTTCTGCCCAGGGTCCACGGATCTGCAATGTTCCGCAGAGGACAGACGCAGGTCATCACTGCATGTACTCTCGGCGCAATCGGTGAGGAGCAGATACTGGACGATCTGGGACTTGAGGAATCCAAGAGGTACATGCACCATTACAACTTCCCGCTCTACAGTGTAGGTGAAGTAAGGCCGATGCGTGGGCCGGGCAGGCGCGAGATCGGGCACGGCGCCCTTGCGGAGCGAGCCCTGGTACCCGTAATACCCGATGAAGAGGAGTTCCCCTACACTATCAGAGTAGTGTCGGAAGTTGTGGAATCCAACGGGTCATCCAGCATGGCATCGGTATGCGGAAGCACCCTTGCGCTTATGGACGGCGGGGTTCCTATCAGGAAACCAGTTGCCGGAGTAGCAATGGGGCTTGTCAAATACGAAGATGATTTTGCGATCCTCACAGACATACAGGGTATAGAGGACGCCCTTGGTGACATGGACTTCAAGGTAGCCGGAACGCGCGATGGTGTGACTGCAGTGCAAATGGACATAAAGGCAAGGGGAATCTCCAGGGAGATACTCCAATCAGCGCTGGAACAGGCGCGCCGCGGAAGGCTCTTCATAATGGACAGGATGCTGGAGACGATTCCGGAGCCTCGCGAAGAGCTGTCGCCTTATGCGCCTCGGATGCTGACAATCAACATAGATCCTGACAAGATTCGAGACGTGATAGGGCCTGGCGGAAAGGTGATCCGAAAGATCATCGAACTTACAGGGACCAAAATCGACATAGAAGACGATGGCAGGGTATTCGTTTCGGCAGTCGACGAGGCTCAGGCTCAAAAAGCAATCAACATGATACTGGAGCTCGTGCATGACCCAGTCCCGGGTGAAGTGTACACTGGCAAGGTTACTCGCATTATGCCTTTTGGAGCCTTTGTCGAGATACTTCCTGGAAAGGAAGGTTTGGTACACATCTCGCAGCTTGCCCACGAGAGAGTGCCCACGGTTGAAGATGTGGTGCAGGTGGGAGATGACGTGAATGTGAAAGTCACCGAAATCGACAGCCAGGGCAGGATAAACCTGTCACGCAAGGCTCTTCTGCCAAGGCCCGAAGGAATGCCGGATGAACCAGCCCCACGCGGAGACAGAAGACCACCGTCCGGAAGCCGCGGCGGCCGAGGAGGCAGCAGAAGGAGCGGTGACAGAGATCGCAATTAGGAGAGGGAAGTGGGAACGGGAATAGCCCGATCAGCCCTCGCAGCAAGATAGCCGGAGTAGTTCCGGCTTTTTTGTTTTTGAAGGGACTTGCTTGCCAGAGTAGAATATAGATAAGTGTGTACGACTTGGGAAGGCGGTGGGTCCGTTGGGATGTACTAGTCGGACTTATTCAGTTCTCGTGGTAAACACAGGTTCCACGTCCACCAAAGTAGCGGTCTTCAGCGGCTGCAAGCTGGTCTGTTCAGACAACATACAACACCCTCCCGATGAACTGGCGCAGTATGCCAGAATCTCCGATCAACTAGAATACCGTAAGGATATGGTGCTCAAGAGTCTTGAGGCCAATAACATCGTGCTTGACGGAATTGACGCCGTCATTTCCCGTGGCGGTGCTCTCAAGCCAGTGCCCGGAGGCGTCTACTCCATAGATGACGTTGTAGTGGATGATCTGCTCAACCGCCCTTCTACGGAACATGCTGCCAATTTGGCCGGTCCAATCGCCCGTGCTTTCGCGGATTCGATTGGGGTTCGCGCCTATTTTGCCGATCCTATCACCGTCGATGAGTATGGGCCATTGGCCAGACTGTCGGGTCTGCCGGATATCTCGCGTCTGTCGAAGCTGCACGCGCTCTCAATACGAAGCACTGCAGCCAAGGCTGCCGAGAGCCTGGGCAGGGCAGTGGAGGATGTAGATCTAGTAGTCGCTCACCTGGGCAGTGGAATATCAATATGCCCTGTAAAATCAGGGAAGATGGTCGATGCAAACGGTGCCGACGATGAGGGCCCGTTTTCACCGGAACGTTCAGGATCTCTGCCCATGAGCGATCTGATAACCCTGTGCTATTCAGGGAAGTACACTGAAGATGAACTGCTGCATTTGCTAACACATGGAAGCGGGCTTCTCGCACACCTCGGGACGACGGATGCCCGGGAGGTGGAAAGGAGGATCCTGGCTGGAGATGCATGTGCGGCCAGGGTTGAGAAGGTTATGGCCTACCAGATATCCAAGGAGATAGGGGCCATGGCAACAGTCCTTTGTGGAAGTGTTGATGCTATTGCTCTCACCGGAGGGCTTGCAGCCTGGGAGCGTCTGGTAGGACACATAAGAGAGAGATGCAGCTTCATTGCTCCAATTATTGCATTCCCAGGAGAGAACGAGATGGAAGCCCTGGCACGCAGCGCCATGCGAGTGCTTGCCGGAGAGGAAGAAGCAAGATCATATGCGTCAGTTTGACGCTGTGACAGCCCCATCCGAACACAAGACTTGAGGGAGGAGATGACTATGCTTGCAACCTTCGATGAAGTTGTGGCGCGCGCAAAGCAGCGCCCGTCAGCCAAGGTAGCAATTGCAGCCGCGCAAGACCGCGATGTACTTGAAGCTGTTCAGATGGCCCGGGAAATTGGGATGGGAGAGTTTGTACTTGTAGGCGATGAAGAGCTGATAGCCTCGATGGCGTCTCAGACGGGGCTGAGGCTCTCTGATCTAGAAGTGTTGCATGAACCTGACCCGAGGATTGCTGCATTGCGTGCAGTCGAACTAGTCAGTTCCGGGCAGGCGGGCATCCTTATGAAGGGACTTATTCCGACGGCCGATTTCTTGAGAGCAGTACTGAACAAGGAGGTCGGCCTTCGCACCGGGAGGCTCTTAAGCCACGTTGCGGTCTTTAAGTCTCCCAGATACGATAGGCTGATCTACATGACAGATGGCGCCATGGTAGTTGCGCCTACCCTTCAAGACAAGGTGCAGATAATTCAGAATGCTATCGGTGTGGCCCACAAGCTAGAGAATGAAATGCCGAAGGTCGCATGCATCGCCACTGTAGAGGTCGTGAACCCAGACATGCCTGAAACTGTGGATGCGGCGGCGCTTGCCAAGATGAGCGATAGGGGTCAGATAAGCGGATGCATAGTAGACGGCCCGCTGGGCCTCGACAACGCAGTCTGCCGGGAGTCTGCAGAGCACAAGGGAGTTGGAGGCCCTGTTGCCGGACGAGCAGACATACTCCTTGCTCCGAACATCGTTGCAGGAAACGTCATATACAAAACTTTGGTCTACTTTGGCCAGGTTGAGACAGCGGCTGTGGTGACGGGGGCTCGCGCCCCGATTGTGCTCACATCTCGCTCGGATTCTCCCGAAGCCAGGCTGAACTCGCTTGCCCTGGCTATCGCAACGTCATAGTAACGGAGGTGGTTGGGGTGAGCGACTACAGGGTTCTTGTCATAAACCCCGGGTCCACTTCAACGAAAGTAGCCGTTTTCGACGGCGACCAGTCTGTGGCATCCGAAACTCTGAGACATGATGCCGCTCTCATTGCTTCCTACCCCCGCATCTTTGACCAGTTTGACATGAGAAAGGAAGCCGTTCTCGACTTCATGGAAAGAGGGCCGATTCCCGCGGATGCTCTATTAGCCGTGGTTGGGCGCGGTGGCGTATTGCCCCCCATGGAAGGCGGGGTCTACATCGTAGATGACGTGCTAATCGATGCCCTCTACAAATGGGGGTGGAACCATGCCTCCAGCCTTGGGGGTATCATTGCCCGGGAGATAGCCGACAACCTGGGAATTCCCTCCTATATTGCTGATGCAACAACAACCGATGAACTCGATGACATAGCCCGCATGACAGGCATTCCCGACATTGAGCGCAGAAGCGTCTTTCATGCCCTGAACCAAAAGGCAGTGGCTAGAAAGGCTGCGCGAAAAATGGGACGGACCTATGAGGAATGCAATTTCATAGTAGTGCACCTAGGTGGCGGCATAAGCATAGGTGGGCACAGGCATGGGCGCGTTGTTGAGGTCAGCAATGCGCTGGACGGAGAGGGCCCCTATTCATCAGAACGATCCGGAAGCCTGCCCAATACGTCTCTGGTGAAGCTCTGTTTCTCAGGGAAATACACAGAGGCGGAGATGAGACGGAAGGTGACCGGACAAGGCGGCCTGGTGGCGTACCTTGGAACGAACTCTTTATTGGATGTGGAGAAGCGGGTTGAGGAAGGGGATGATTATGCCAGACTTTGCTATGAAGGCATGGCCTACCAGGTATCAAAGGAGATAGGGCGTGTGGCCTGTGCTCTCGCGGGGGATGTAGATGCAATCATCCTTACCGGAGGTGCTGCAAACTCGGAGATGCTTGTAGCCTGGATTCGAGAGCGAGTCGAGTTCATTGCTGACATAATAGTCTATCCGGGTGAATGTGAGATGGAGGCGTTGGCCGATGCAGGCCTCAGGGTCCTCCGGGGTCATGAGAAGCCCAAACGAATGATGTTGGGAGGAGGCGGCCGATGACGAAAGTAGTATTTGACGAGGAAAAGTGCAAGGGATGTGAACTGTGTGTTCAGTTCTGTCCCAGGAAAGTGATAGTAATGGCAGACCGGATAAATGCTAAGGGCTACCATCCTGCTGTGCTCGCAGATGAGGAAAACTGCATCTCCTGCGGGATCTGTGCACGGATGTGCCCTGATGCTGTAATCGAAGTATTCAAACCCTGAGGAGGGCAGTATGCATGGCAGAACGTAAGTTGTTTAAGGGAAATGAAGCCGTTGCTGAGGCTGCCGTCAGGGCTGGGTGCAGGTACTTCTTCGGGTATCCGATAACTCCCCAGAACGAAATCCCTGAGTACATGGCCCGAAGGCTACCTGAAGTCGGCGGCCTGTTTCTGCAGGCTGAAAGTGAAGTGGCGGCTATCAACATGGTGTACGGAGCCGCCGGAACCGGAGCGCGCGTAATGACTTCATCATCGAGCCCTGGCATAAGCCTCAAACAGGAAGGAATATCCTACATTGCCGGAGCTGAATTACCGTGCCTCATAGTCAACATGGTCCGTGGAGGACCTGGGCTGGGTGGAATTCAGCCTGCTCAAAGCGACTATTTCCAGGCCGTAAAGGGCGGAGGGCATGGTGATTACTATACGATCGTATATGCGCCGGCGTCCATTCAGGAAATGGTTGACCTGACGATGCAGGCGTTTGATGTGGCTGAAACATACCGAATGCCTGTGATGATTCTGGGAGATGGAGTGCTTGGCCAGATGATGGAACCCGTTGAGTTCCGTGAGCCCGCTCCAAGGGAAGTTCCGCCCAAGGATTGGGCTACCACCGGGGCGAAGGATGGACGCGCTCCCCGTCTGATCAACTCCATCTACCTTCAGCCCGAGGCGCTGTTCAAACACAATCTGAAGATAGCTGAGCGGTTTGAACAGGCGAAGAAGAATGAAGTGATGTGCGAGAAGACGAAGACTGATGATGCCGACATTGTGCTGGTGGCCTATGGAACCACTGCAAGGGTGTGTCGGTCTGTGATGGATAGGGCCCGCGCTGCAGGGCTCAAGGTTGGGATTATCCGCCCCATAACGGTATCTCCGTTTCCGTACAATGAGATTGCGGAGGTTGCTCGCACTGCCAGAGCTTTCTTGACAGTGGAAATGAGCCTTGGGCAGATGGTCGAGGATGTGAAAGTTGCGGTCTCTGGAGCAGCTCCAGTCCATTTCTATGGCACCACCGGCGGTGTCATTCCGACAGCTGCCGACATTCTGGAGCGAGTCGAAGAGATCGCCAGGGCGGAGGTGCAGAAATGAAGCAGGTATACTCTGTTCCGAAGTCGTTGCAGCCAAGGTCGACGCATTACTGCCCCGGTTGCACACATGGTATTGCACACAAGCTAGTTGCGGAAGCCATTGATGACCTGGGAGTCAGGGATCGCGCCATCGGAGTTGCCCCGGTAGGCTGCGCAGTCTTCGCATACGACTACTTCGACTGCGACTTCCAGCAGGCAGCACACGGGCGTGCCCCGGCTGTTGCCACAGGGATAAAGCGATCGGTGCCTGACTCGGTCGTCTTTGCGTACCAGGGCGACGGCGACCTGGCTTCGATTGGGGCTGCTGAAATAGTGCATGCCGCAATGAGAGGCGAACGGATCACGGTGATATTCGTGAATAACGCGATATACGGAATGACGGGGGGCCAGATGGCTCCGACTACTCTGGTGGGCCAGAAGGCAACTACTGCGCCTTTCGGCAGGCAGAAAGAGCATTGCGGCAGCCCGCTTCGGGTCTCGGAGATGCTGGCAACGATTCCCGGCGCAGCATATGTAGCCAGAGTTGCGCTTTCATCTCCAGGGAATGTCGCGAAGGCGAAGACCGCGATAAGGAAGGGGTTTGAAACACAGCTGGCCGGCGGGGGGTTCTCTCTTGTCGAGTGCCTGTCTACATGCCCGACAAACTGGGGAATGGGCCCGTATGAGGCAATGCGCTGGCTGGAAGAGAACATGATCCCGTACTATCCCCTTGGAGAGTTCCGAACTCCGGAAGGGGGGCAGAACGATGCTTGAGGAACTGATCATATCTGGCTTCGGCGGTCAGGGCGTCATGGTAATGGGCCAACTTCTGTCATACGCGGGGCTGTTTGAAGGGAAGAACGTTTCGTGGATACCTTCGTACGGGCCGGAGATGCGTGGGGGCACTGCGAACTGCTCTGTCGTGATATCGACTGATCCCATAGGTTCGCCGATTGTGTCGGAGCCCCTGTCAGTCATAGTAATGAACAGGCCTTCACTGGACAGGTTCGAGCCTGTGCTCAGGCCAGGGGGTGTGCTTGTATACAATAGCTCCCTGATAGACCGAATGCCTACTCGCTCTGACGTGAGGGTAATTGCAGTTCCAGCCAATGACATGGCTGCTGAACTGGGATCTGATCGAGTGGCCAACATGTGTGCGCTTGGGGCCTATCTTGCTGCCACGCGTGTCGTATCGATGGACTCGATAGCTGAGAGTCTCAAGGAGGTACTGCCTGCAAGAAGGCATAACTTGATACCTCTGAATATAAAGGCGTTGGAGGCAGGAGCCGG
>DMOT01000021.1 GCA_003456765.1 Bacillota bacterium | reverse complement strand
CCCCAGGGTTCGCCCTATCCCCACAAAATCGCGTATGGCTCCAACGGTGGCGGTCCGACCTGTCCCCGAGAGCCTCCCCGTTTCCTCCAACCCCCGACCGAGCCCGGTAATGCGTGTATCCTGCTTCACCCGAAAAACCTTTGGCGGCCGACACATGTCCGCGAGCCTCCACGGCCCATCCGCATCCTGGCGAAGGTGCGTGCCCGCCCTAACAGGCGGCTGCGGGACGACATCGGCCACAAGAAGCTTCGTGGAGTTGGATCCTGCATTCACCGCCCCAACACGAGCCGGCACACATCTTCCTCTGTCGCATTCAAGCCTCGCTCCGGCTTGCTCAAGCCGGCTGATTGTCATATCCCCCACAGGATTGCTATTGCCCGCGAGTGAATCGGCGACGTGCATGTGGAGGCACTTCACCCCCGAAAGGCTCGCCACTCCGCCTACGCCAGTCTCCTTCAATACTCGAACCATGTTCGGCGCTTCCCTCTCCAGGCACTCCCAATCCTCGTCGCTTACGAGCGCCATCCTCTGACCGGCATACCTCATGTTGGCCACCTCGTGGGCCCCGCGGAAATCTTCGTCCCGTTCTATCCGCTCCATTACTTCGCCTATCATGCCCTGGCTTTCCAGGGCCGACACAGCTTCTCGGAGGTGAGGGCATGTAAGCCAATAGAGCGTAGGGAAAGGCCTGGGAGCCGTCGTGCAAACCGGACTGGCGCACCCGCTTTCTCCCGACATGCAAGAGCGCGGCCGCTCCCACATCACCGGATAAGTAGATATTACCCGGGGTTGCCCGTAAGAACAGAGCCCTGGAACTGCAACAATCCTGCCAACGAGCGGGCGGCCCAGTTGCATAGCAACCACCGCACGCTCTAAGGCCGTGGGCATTCTGCCGCAGCCTCTAGGCCTTCTCCGCCCCTCGTTCAAAATCCACACCCCTGACCAGACGCTTCGGAACCCGTGTTAAGTCTGAAAAGGATCGACCCGGGCGCGACCGCGTCGATCCGGAACCGGAATCCTCCACGCTATCAGATATTCCTGCGAAAAGAAAAGCACTCCATAATCAGGAGTGCTATGTCTTTGTCATGTTATGCTCTACATCGTCTTTGACAGACGCGTTCCCCGACCACCCCGTTTGGAATCCATATGCTTCTTCAGATCCTGGTGGCGCTCATCGCTTTCCTTAAGGAACTTGGAGAGCTTATCCTCAAAAGACTGCTGACTCGCTCTGTCGCGACGAAACCCTCGGGGACGGTAGTTCGGATCAGCCTGCTTGATTGAAAGGCCAATCCTGCCTTTGTCCATAGAGATTACCTTGACTGTAACCGTATCGTTCATCTTGAGGTAGTCATTTACGTCATGGACGTATTCGTCGGCTATCTCGGAAATATGAACTAGGCCCGTCCTCCCTTCACCAACATCAACAAACGCTCCGAAACCGGTGATTCCAGTGACGCGGCCTTCAACAATAGAGCCGACTGTAATTGACGACATGCTAAGAGAGATCCTCCTATTTTTTCATCTATCACAAGCTTGTGCTTATGATAACTACTTCACATTATATAGAACCCGCTATCGAGTGTCAATCAGTGGCGACATAAATTGCAACCGGAGCCATACTCTGAAAGCTTTCCTCAGTCCCCAATTTCAGAGGCCACGCCCTCGCGCCTTACCACTGGCCTGAACCCGCTTGAGTCAGGCTCTGACACTATGTATAGAGTCTCGCCCGGCTTGACTAGCCCAAGCTTCTCCCTGGCGATTCTCTCGATGTACTCTTCGGTCTGAGCTTCGTCGATCTGGTCCCTGAGGTCCTGCAACCTCAATTCCCACTCCCTGCACTCGTCGACCACTAGCTCAGTCTCTTTCTTGACTGCTGAAAGCCTTGCCCGTCCGCCTACATAACACAAGGAAACACAAACGACGAGCATGATCATGAGGACAGCAGTAACTTTCGAAGTCATGGCCACCGACTCCTTACTCGTTCACTTCCCGCGCCGGACTTGCACACTCTTGTGCAGGGCCTTCTCCTGCGACCTCAGAGCCACCGGCTCGCGATAGTCTTCGCCGTGCCAATGAGAATCCCTGCATTACCGTTCTTGAGATGCGCCGCTTTGCTCTCGCCGCATCACGCCTGAGTGCAGTCAGGCCTCTCCGCGAACTCCAGGCTGCTCTCCCGGCCGCCCATTCGATTACAGTGAACACAGGGCTGAGCACCGCTCTGCCTGTGAACGTGTAGACCCAGAATCCGATTGCAACGCCTCCCAGAACATAAACCCGCACTTCTCCCCGATTGGCGCGCATCAATATTGAGAAAGCCAGGGCTGATGAGAAGAGCCAGTAGAATAGATCAACCAGGGCTGTAGCAGCTCTGCGCAGCCGCAAGACTCGCCTTAGGAATGCGCACAAGTCGTATAGCGCTCCCATTAGCAGGCCCGCCGCAAGCGAACCCAGCATCGCCCGGATCTGCCAACCCAAGCCATCCACAGCCGTCACCTCTACCCCATTCAGGATAGTAGCCCTTATCCAGGGTACCTGACGGCGGCCCAAAGCATGAAGAGAAGCAGCAGGCCTACGGTGATCCACGACGTAACGCCCCGCGCCCGCGCAGCCCCTTCAACTATCCGCACCGGCCAGCTCGCCAGCTGGCTGCGGGTATTGGTCCAGGCTTGAACCACGTTTCGTACATATCCTTGAGTTTCGGGGTACGGGGGAATAGAATCTGATGCCAGACCCGAATCCGCCTCTACGCTTTCGACCGCCGACATCCCTGCATTGTATGACGCAAGCGCTGCTATAATGTCACCTTCGTAACGGTCTACTAGAAAGCGGAGGTAGGCGGTGCCAACGTAGATGTTGGCGTCAGGATTATATATGCACATGTCTGAACATGCCGGAGGCGCATGCTCCCCGCTGCAATGAGCATTGGGCATGAACTCCCGCCACGTGCCCGGCATAAGCTGCATCAATCCGCGGGCTCCCCTCCAGGAAACTACGTCAGTCTGGAAGCCGCTCTCCTGGGATATGATAGCCGCAACAAGAGATGGGTCCACTCCATTGCGCAGGCTCTCGAAGTTGATCGTCTCTACGAAAGGCATGTCCCTCACTTCAATGCGAGCAGAACAATAGTCCCCCAGTATGTCAATGGCCCGAGCCGACAGCTGATCTACGTATTCCACGCCTGCCCATGAGTAAACAGCGAAGATCGCAATCAGCGCGGCGAGCGATATTATCCAGCGTTT
>DMOT01000116.1 GCA_003456765.1 Bacillota bacterium | reverse complement strand
GCCAAGCACGGCCCATTCCCTCAACCGAGTCCCTTTTATTCTCGCCGGCACTCATGCAAAGCAGCTCCGCGACGACGGAACCTTCGCTGATGTAGCCCCCACAGTGCTGGAGTTGATGGAAATTCAGCCCCCTGCTGCTATGACTGGAGCATCGCTGATTGCGGGGTAAGGTGAATAATAGAATGAAACCGTTCTGTAGCTGTGCGCTAAGGCTCTGGCCTGAAGATATGTGCCTGTGGCGTCGGCGGTTGTACTTCTCCGCTTGTTCATGATGTCGACTGCTGCAGGAGAATCTGAGTAGACTATGAGATCTCGTGCCCGGTGCTTCTTTCCCGTCACAAGGGCCATGAGCATGGCAGACAGAGAGGCTTCGACATGGTCGGCAGGATGGCCCCGGGCACCACTCTGCGACCTCAGGTTGTATATAGCCTCCGATACCACCTTGCCTGAGCTGTTTTCAGCGAGAAGGACGGCTTTCCACGGGCCGCGGTTTTGGCCTGTTGCGGAAACCGCGGTAGCGTATATGCGCAACGGGCGCGCCATGGTGATGCAACCTCCTTTGGCGGCTGGATGCTGAGGAGAACGTATGTTCTCCAGTCAAATATTAACACAGAACATGTGTTCGTGTCAAGCCTGCCCTGCGGTTGTTCCAATAATCCCCGGTTCCGGGGCTGAAGGAGAAGAAAAGAACAGAAGTGAACATGGATAAATATTCAACCGGAGCAGATCCGCTCGACATTCCCCTCGAGCAGTTCGATGCCCCGCTTTTCAAGAGATTGCTTTGGTATGTCAGCCAGGATCCTGCTCGTTTTCACATGCCCGGGCATAAGGGTGTGGGCTATCCTCCCGAGATTCTGGCGGCTTTCAGCGAGAATATGCTGACCATGGATGTTACGGAGACGCGCGGGATGGACAACCTCCACTCGCCTGCAGGGTGCATAAAGCAGGCGCAGGATCTGGCCTCCCGGGCTTTTGGCGCCGACCGAACCTTCTTCTTGACCAACGGCACCACTGCAGGAATTCATGCCATGCTGATGACAACGTGCAAGGAAGGCCAGAAAGTCATAATCCCGCGAGACGCCCATTTGTCAGTCATAGGCGGGGGAGTTCTGGCGGGCCTTGTGCCTGTCTTCGTCTATCCCGACATCGACCCTGAGTGGGGAATTGGCGTGGGAGTCCGGCCTGAAGCCTACGAACAGGCTCTCAGGGAGCATCCAGATGCCAGGGCTTGCCTTATCACACGCCCGAATTACTACGGCATAGCAGGAGACCTCGCCCCGCTGGCAGAAATCTGCCATGAGCGCAATATTCCACTGCTGGTTGACGAAGCCCACGGGCCGCACATATGTTTCCACGAGGATCTGCCGACGCCGGCGCTGGAGTACGGCGCTGACATGGTGGTTCATAGCACCCACAAAACACTCGGTTCGTTCACCGGGAGTTCCATGCTTCACATTCAGGGACCCCGGATACATCCCGATCGTGTGCAGAGGATGCTTGCCATACTCCAATCCACCAGTCCGTCGTATCTCCTCATGGCCTCTATTGACATCGCGGCCACCATCATGAGGCTGCGCGGCCGGGAGTTGATGGAACGTGCACTGAAGCTATCTGACAGGGCTCGCAGCCGGCTTCAGGGTGAACCTGGAGTGAGAGTTCTGTACAGGCCCGGAATGGACAGGCTGAGGCTGACGGTTTCATTGATCCAACTTGGATTGGCCGGATATGACCTGAAGAACCTGCTGATCGACGAGTACAATGTCAGGGTTGAACTTGCGGACCTCGAAAACGTAGTGGCTTTCATTACCTATGCCGACTCAGAGGAGAGAGTCGACCTTCTGGTAAACGCGATTCTCCGGATTGCGGAGGGGGCGCGCGGCCGGGGAGGCGATCGCGGAGAGATGAGCGCCGCTCCAGGCTCTCCTTCCGGGAATGGCACGAGGCTTGCAAGGAGGAAGCCGGGAACCCAGGCGGAGTTCGCGCGAAGCCTGTTTGCGCCGGCGGAGAGGGCCCTTCTTCCCAGGCAGGCGACTCTCGCAGCGCATGAGCTTGTCGGGGTTGCAGACGGCGTCGGCAGGGTATGTGCGGAAGTGGTTGCCCCGTATCCGCCGGGCATACCTCTTCTCTACCCTGGGGAGATCATCGACAGCTTGCACCTTGAGATCATTGATGATGCGTTGTCCCTCGGAGCAGTCTTTCGAGGGCTTTCACCGGGCCCGGATGGGCAACTGACAGTAACAGTAGTAAAGGGCGCCGGAGTCAAGTAGCGAAGGACGATACGGATTCCAAAAGTCGTGGGGAGCAGGCAGGCACAGGGTAGGCTGTCTGCCGTTGGAGTTTTGGACAGGAAACGAGATGATAGCGGGCCCATGCCCGCCGCCGCTCTAGCCTCGTGCCAGGGCCGGGGCCCCTTGCGGCGTTTCGGTGAAAGTGGGAAGCGACAGTGTCGGAACGGGGTATATTCATAACATTGGAAGGGCCTGACGGCAGCGGGAAGAGCACTCAAGCAAGCCTTCTGGCCAGTCGTCTTGAGGCGGAAGGGCATAATGTCACACGCACCTTCGAGCCCGGCGGCACGAGTACAGGGAAGAGGCTTAGGGAGATCATTCTTGACCACAGGTCTGCGGGTATGTGCGGCGTGACAGAGTTTCTGCTCTACGCTGCCGACCGCGCACAGGATGTGCATGAGGTGATTGTTCCCGCTCTTCGAGGCGGCAGGATAGTTGTGGCGGAGAGGTTTGTGGACTCCAGCATTGCCTACCAGGGATATGGTTTGGGCATGGACATAGACGAGGTGAAAGCCGTCAATCGGATTGCCACACGGGGCCTTGTTCCCGACCTCACTTTGCTGCTTGACATCGATCCTGCCCTTGGCGTGAGGCGTGCAACTGATTGTCACGAAGCTGACAGGATTGAGCAGCGCAAGCTCGATTTCCACATGGCTGTCCGCAACGCATACCTCATGCTGGCGGCCG
>DMOT01000113.1 GCA_003456765.1 Bacillota bacterium | reverse complement strand
CTGGTGTACTCCTAAGCCGCCGGGCTGCCGCTTTATCCCCCAACCGCATTCTGGGACAGCGCGTATGGGTCAACAACCACCGCACATGCCTATGCGTGTCGATGGTTTCCTCCTGGCTAGGCCTCAACCCGAAAGACCGCCGCGCCCATAGCCGGCAACCTGATGGCGCGCTGGCCGCGCCCGTCGCCTGTTGCCGAAGCCGGAGCTGGCAATCCATCCAATTTACGCTGCCCGTCGCCATCGTGCTCCAGCCAAAACACAGTCTCCATCGGCATTCCGGCCCAGCGCTCGAGCCCGTGTGTGTTCCTCATGCGCTCTGCCACGAATCCCACATCCACTTCACGCGGCTCTTCGGTGTTGTTGAGCGTTACAACAATGCAAGCGTCATCATCCCATCGCGCGTAAACAAAGGGGCTCTCGGGTCCGTCTGCAATGAGCGATGCAAACTCACCGCGCCTGAGAACGGTGTGTTCTGCGCGTAGGTGCGCCAGGCTGCGATGGTGCTGGAGGAGCTTGAAATCCCACTTCTCCTCATCCCAGGGCATGCACCTTCTGCAGTCGGGATCGTCTTCGCCTTCCAGCCCGATCTCATCGCCATAATAGATGTAAGGAGTGCCGGTGTATGTGAACTGGAATGTGGAAGCCAGCATTAGCCTTGCTGCATCCCCCTGGCAGGCCGTAAGGAAGCGCTGCCGGTCGTGGGATCCCAGAAGGTTCCACATAGCATACTGCACCTGTCTCCGATTTCGCATGGCTGTGGCAGTCAAGCCGTTTGCAAAAGCGGCGGTCCCGATTCTCCGGCGCGCGAAGTAATTGAGGCACAGCTCTCTCCATGGGTAGTTCATGACCGAGTCCATCTGATCCCCGCGCAGGAAGGGCGAGGCATCATGCAGGATTTCGCCTACGATGAGGATATCGGGCTTGATTCGGCGCATCCGCGTTCTGAACTCGCGCCAGAACCCATGGTCTACATCGTCAGCCACGTCAAGTCGCCAACCGTCTATGTCGAGTGTGCGCGTCCAGTGTTCCGCTGCTGAGATAAGGTAGTCGCGCACTTCAGGGTTGTCTGTGCGGAATTTCGGCATCTGCCATATCCCCGGGCCGAATGTTTCGTAGTTCGGCTTTGGGCGAGTACGAACGGGAAACCCGTGGACAGTGAACCACTTCCAGTAGGGCGAATCTTCGCCCTTTTCTACTACGTCTTGAAATGCGAAGAACTCGTAGCCGGAGTGGTTGAATACGGCGTCAAGCACTACGCGAATGCCTCGGGAGTGGCACTCGTTAACAAGCCTCCTGGCGGTTTCCTCGTCTCCAAAATGGGGATCGATGCAGAAGTAGTCGATCGTATCGTACTTATGATTCGAAGACGAGAGGAAGATCGGGGTGAGGTAGAGGCACGATACTCCCAGGGAGGATATGTAGTCAAGCCTCTGGATGATTCCGGCCAGGTCTCCCCCTGAAAAAGAACGCGGCGTGGGCAGCGCGCCCCACCGCGATGTGCGCGAAGGGTCGTTCGAAGGGGCGCCGTTGGCAAATCTGTCTACGAAGATCTGGTAGACTATGGCGTCCCGAGCCCAACCGGGCGGATCATCCATGCCGCCATGATACCAGATGCACGGATACTGAAAACACCATGTCCAGGGCTCGTCCTGTGGCGGCCTCTCCGAGAACCCGCCTTCACCGTAGAAGACGCGCATTTCCCCGTCTTCAAGCTGAAAGTAGTACATGAAACGGCCATATTGCAGCTTCATGCTTCCCCTCCAGTAATCGTAGAGCCCATCAGATCCTGCGGGCCAGAGGCGAACCCTTTCCGGGCGCGCATGCGGCGTGTACCTGTCGGTGTATACTGCCTCGACTCGCCGCAGATCGCCTCTGGCAGCACGGAGCACTACTTCAAGCCTATCGTCACTAAGTGGATACGCCATCGAGTCATAGGGCGTATGCCATATTGCGTGCTCAAGCAACCTGTAACATCCCTCGTTTCTCTATCTTTGCAATCTTTACTCCTTAACTGCGCCGCGCGTCAGCCCCGACACAAGCTGGTTTTGAAGCAGAGCGAACAGGATGAGAATCGGGGCAGACCCTATTATAGCGGCCGCGGAGAATACTCCCCACCTCTTTGCATACTGATCGCCGATGAATGTTTGCAGCCCTACTGCTAGCGTGAGGACGTTGTTCGACGACAGCAGCACTTTTGCCAGAACATATTCCGAATAGGTACCTATGAACTGAAGGAAGAAGATAACCACAAGAATTGGACGTGACAGCGGCAGTATCACTTTGTAGAAACACTGGAACCGTGTTGCCCCGTCGATAGTGGCCGCTTCCTCCAGCGACGTGGGTATGGTATCGAAGTATCCTTTCATCAGCCACACATTCACGCCCATGGCCCCGCCCAAGTAGACCAGGATAAGCCCGCCATGGGTATTGAGGCCGAATCTCGCGAAGCGCTCGCCGATCCAGAGCAGGAGCAAGTAGATGGCTACCATCGCAAGCATTTGCGGGAACATCTGGATCAGCAATATCGAGAAGAGTCCGGTCTTCCGCCCGCGGAACCTAAAGCGGGAGAAGGAGTAGGCCGCGAGCGACGTGATGGCCACCACAAGGGCTGACGTGACCAGCGAGACCTTCAACGTATTGAGCATCCACCGCTTGAACGGGTGGGTCGGGTCATTGAACAGGCGCCTGTAGTTCTCAAGCGATGGATTGCTGGGTATCAGCTTCTGTCCGATTATCGTGTTCGAAGGGTCGAACGAAGCGGATATTATCCAGAGCACTGGCAGGATGGCGAATACTATGCATAGCCATATGACTATGTGGCGCCACAAGTAGGCCGGCTCCAAAAACCCCCTAAACATTCTCGCGCACCTCCTCCAGGGTGCCTGTAAAGCGGAAGTTGAACCAGCTCAACGTTCCGACTATGAGGAATATCAATATGGTTACTGCCGATGCAAGCCCGTAGTCCGTTCCTGACCCGCTCTCGAAGGCAAGCCGATAAGTGTAGGTAATCAGGATGTCGGTTGCACCTGCCGGAGTTCGCGCTCCGGGAATGGGCGGCCGTCCCTGGGTGACCAGGTATATCACGCCGAAGTTGTTGAAGTTGAAAGCGAAGCATGACACCAAAAGCGGCGCTACGCTCACAAGCAGCAGGGGAAGGGTGACGTGCCAGAACTGCTGCCAACCACTTGCGCCATCGACCCTGGCAGCCTCGTAAAGCTCATCCGGGATGCTTTGGAGTGATCCGAGGTTGATAAGCATCATGTAGGGGAATCCCAGCCAGAGGTTGACTATGACTAGCGCGACCTTCGCCCAGAAGGGATCCTGCAGCCATGGCACCCAGACGCCGAAAAGGGATTGGAGCACGTCATTGACCAATCCCACTTCCGTATTGAGCAGGCCTCTCCATATGAGCGCTGAAATGAAAACAGGCATCGCGTAGGGTATTAGCAGCAGAACTCTGTAGAACCCCTTGAACTTCATCTTGTTGTCGTTGAGAATAACTGCCAGGAGAAGGCCGAGCCCAAACGTAGTCAATACAGATAGCGCCGCCCATTCGAATGTCCATACGAACACCCTGAGAAATGGGCCTGACACCTGTAGGCTCCGGAGAAGTCTCGAGAAGTTGCTCCACCCGACTGGCGCGCGATAGCCGACGTCCAATGCCTCGCCATCTTCTGCCAGAAAAGCCCCCTGCTTCGCAATGAACGCCTTCCCGGTGCTACAGTCAACTAGCGCATCCAGTTCTTCGTCGTAATGGTACTGGGGCGCATATGTGGCAAACCGGTCCACGCTCCTCATTCTGATTACCGAATCTTCGAAGTGAAACTCGAGTGCCTCCAGGCTGCTCATGTGCTGAAAGAGCTCCAAGATGCCAAGCTGCTGGTAGGGGCCTATCCTTTCGGGAACTCCATCGCGATCTCCTTCTATGGAGAGAGCCGTATCGTCAAGCGCAGTTACTTCTCCGTCCATGCCAATCAGGTTCTCGCCCCCCGGGCCCACGAGGAATACTGCGAACTTGCCGTCCTCGCTTCGATAGATCGTGGTTTGATACTCCGGCATCTCTTCCTGCAGTGTAAACCGGGCGACGTAGTTCTCTATCACCTGTTCCTTTGTGAGAACGTGGCCTGTGCCGTAGTTTGTGAAGGCCACAGCCACGGTGTAGCATATGGGGTATACCACCATCGCTGCCATGAAGATTAGGCCCGGAATCAGGTATCGCCAGGCGAAGAGGCGGGGAGTGAGGAACACCCAGTCTATGAGGGCGCATCCTGCTGCCAGCATTATTGCCAACCAGTAGACGCCCTCTCCCACCAGCACGAAAATAGCCCAAATGGCCACTGCATTGAGCAATCCGAGGAGTGCGACCTTTGCAATCAGTCCTGGAAGCGGAGTGTCGGCCACTCTGCGTCTTGTTGTGCCTTTCAACTTGTTTCACCCCTCCCTGAGCTAGCGCAAGGGCGCGCGCTCATACCGATCATGCGGCACAGGCGGCGCCCCAGCGGAATTAGGAGTAGACGAAATGCGCAATGCGCAAGCCTACTTCTTGCTAGCCTTTATGGTGGCGATGATCTGTGCCGTTGCATCATCAAGAGCTGTCTTCGGATCGAGCTTCTGGGTGAGCGTCAGGTCTATTGCATCGCTCCAGGCTGTCCATACTGCAGACATCTCGGGTATTGCGGGCATTGGCACTCCGGCCGCGGCGCTTGCCCCTGTAGCTGCTACGTCTGGGTCGGACGATACAGCTTTCGCTGCTGGGCCATATGCCGGCGGACGCGGATCCTTGTTGAAGAGCGCCAACATAGTATCTGTCGTTGCCACATACTCGTTGAGGAAGGCCTTAGACAGCATCTTGTTCTTGCTGAACGAGCTGATCATGAAGCCCTGAACCCCCACGAACGGGCGTGGATCCTTTCCGTCTATCTTGGGTATGGTCGCAAATCCGTATGGAACCTTTGCGTCTCTCAGGTCGCCCAAGGCCCATGGCCCTGTAATCATCATGCCGGCCTTGCCGTCCTTGAAGAGGCCCATCATTGTATTGTAGTCCATACTTCCCGGCATCAGTCCATCCTCGACGAGCTTGTCAAGGAGGCTCAAGCCCCTGACTGCACCCGCATTATTGAGCCCTACGTCGAGCGGGTTGAGGGTACCGTCCTTGTTGTCCCCGAATACGTACCCGCCGGCCGCGCTCATGATCGGGAATGTGTGATACGGGTCGGGTATGGGGAGCAAAAACCCATACTGCTTTCTGTCTTTGTCAGTGAGCCTCTTGCATATCGCCACCAGGTCATCCCAAGTCTTTGGCGGCGTGGGAACAAGCTTCTTATGGTAGAAGAGCCCTACCGCCTCTACAGCGTAAGGAACGCCGTACAATGTGTTGCCCCATGTGAAGGCGTCAATTGAGACCTTGATGAAGTCCTTTTGCTTCGCCTGAAGGTCGATTGGCTCAATGAGGCCATTGGTGACAAGCTCTCCGAGCCAGT
>DMOT01000205.1 GCA_003456765.1 Bacillota bacterium | reverse complement strand
TGCGCCGTCGAGTGTGACAATCTTCTCCCCGGGGCAGGCCCGTCTGACTATGATTTCGTGTTCAGACATGCGGTCGTAATCGAATGCATGCAGCGGCTGGTTCAACTCAAGCATGACGTAATTGGTCACATCCACTACGTTGTTGATCGGCCTTACACCGGCAGCTGACAGCCGAACCTGCATCCAGATTGGCGACTGGGATATCTGAACCTTCTGCAGTACGCGAGCTCCATACCGCAAGCACAGATCGTGCGCGTCGATGCTGACGCGGACCAGTTGATCCGCTCGGTCGCCACTTTCTTTCAACGAAGTCTCCGGCATTCTGAGAGTCTCACCTGTTGTCGCAGCAACTTCCCGCGCGATCCCGACCATGCAGAGGCAATCAGGCCTATTTGGCGTAATCTCGAATTCAACCACAGTATCGACCAGGCCCAGAGCAGCCACCACATCGTCCCCGGGATTGATATCGTCAGGCAAGTGCAGAATGCCGGATCCGTCAGCAGAGATGCCGAGCTCCCTGGCGGAGCAGAGCATCCCCTCGGACTTGATTCCAGAGAAATCCGCTTCTCCTATCTCTGTTCCATCTGCAAGGGCCCCGCCTGCCAGAACAACCGGGACAAGATCTCCCTCGCTCACGTTCTCTGCCGCAGTCACCAGTGTTCGCGGCGCCTGATGCGGGCCCAGATCGACACGGACCACGCGGAGTCGGTCAGCCTTCGAATGGGGATCGACGGAAACGATTTTCCCGGCAACAACATGCCGAAGCCTGTCTCCCACGGTGGTTATCGTCTCCACCTTGGTCCCGCTCATGGTAAGCCTATCGGCCAGCTCCTCTATGTCCAAATGTATGTCTACGTGATCAGAAAGCCATCTCAGTGGCACAAGCATTTCATTCGCACCCCTCTTCAGCCAGTTCAGAACTGCGACAGAAACCTAAGATCATTCTCGAAAAGCAGTCTCAGATCATCGATGCCGTACTTCAGCATCACGATTCTCTCCACCCCCATGCCGAAAGCGTACCCAGTAAGCTCATCCGGGTCGTAGCCTACTGCGCGGAGCACATTGGGATGAACCAGGCCGCAGCCGAGCACCTCGATCCAGCCTTCCTGCTTGCATACTCTACACCCAGTGCCTCCACATATTGCACATAAGATATCCATTTCAGCTGAAGGCTCCGTGAATGGGAAGTAGTGAGGCCTGAACCTGACCTCTCTTTCCCCACCGTAAAAGCGTCTTGCAAACATGGCCAGCGTGCCTTTGAGGTCCGTAAAGGTCACATCCCTGTCAACCAGAAGACCCTCTATCTGGTGAAAGACAGGAGAGTGAGTCGCATCCACCTGGTCTCGTCTGTACACCTTCCCGGGAACAACTACTTTCACTGGAGGTTTGCGTTTTTCCATCTCCCTTGCCTGCATGGGAGAGGTCTGAGTTCTCAGCAAAACGGATTCATTGATGTAGAATGTGTCCTGCACATCCCGGGCAGGGTGGTACTCGGGCGTGTTCAGCGCCTCGAAGTTGTAGTAATCTGTTTCGACTTCAGGTCCCTCAACTACCTTGAACCCCATCTCAACGAAGATCTCGGTGATGTCCCGTATTCCCTGGGTAAGAGGATGGATCTTTCCAATGCGGGGCATCCTGCCTGGAGCCGTTACATCTATCCTCTCAGACTCTAGCCTCTCGGCTCTCTCAGCGGCATCCAGCGCCATAGCCCTCTCGTCCAGTTCCTTTTCTATTCTCTCCCGCGCACTATTGACCAGGGCTCCGAATCTCGGCCTGTTCTCAGGATCGATCGACCTCATCTGGCGCATGAGAAGCGTCAGTTCGCCTTTTCGCCCAAGAAGCCTCACCCTTGCCTCCTCAAGAGCCGCAGTCGTGCGTGCGTTCTCTATTGCAGACAGCGCCCTTTTGACCACTGTTTCAACCCTGTCATTCATTTCCCAAATCACGCTCCTCCATCTCTGGCGCCCTATCCTGCGAGCCGCCTGAAGACTCCACAAGCTGCATGCCTGAGCATACTGCCGCATCTATGTTCTCGTCCAAATCGAGCCGGGCAGGTATATGGCGGTAGTGTACCAAAAATTCTAGCGTCCCACCTGACCCAAGAAGAGGTGAAGCGATAATGTCATGCGCGAAATAGCCAACCGCTTCGCCCGCCAAAGCTCCCCGCTTCGCTGCGGTCATGTACTGATCGCGCCGGAGATCAGGGCCTGCCGCCGCCACCTCAAACAAAGGCTTCACAAGTGCAATGATCTCAGGTTCGGCCCCAAACTCAGACTTCACAAGCAACCTGGCCACTGTAGGAACCGCAATCGACAACGACAAATAAGAAAGGTCGATAACTCCCATGTTGGGCGCAGGGTCAAGTTCTCCCGGCGCGATGTCCCCAATATTGGTCTTCTCCATGTTGACAACACGAGGATCCTGGCGAAGCTTCCCTGTAAGCTGGCCGTAGCCCACATCAACTGCATACACACGCGCCGCGCCTCGCGACAGTAGGCAATCTGTAAATCCGCCTGTCGAAGCACCCGCATCCAGCACTATCCTGCCCTGAGCATCCACACCAAACGCGTCAAGTGCAGCCGAAAGCTTCAGCCCGCCCCTGCTTGCGAAGGGGATGTCTCTGCCCCTGATTCTGATGTTGGCATCAGGCATTATAGACGTCCCCGGCTTATCTTCCCGCACCTCGTCCACGATTACGTTTCCCGACATGATCCACGCTCGTGCGCTTTTCAAGTCCTCGACCAATCCTCGCTCAACAAGCAAGGAGTCGAGCCTCACCTTCTTCGCCCGCTTATGTGACATCGACAAGCCCGCCTCCAAAAGACTGTGGATATAGCAAAAAGCCCACGACTGTGCGTATGGGACGCAAGTCATGGACCACGTGGTACCACCCATTTTCGCCATTAGGCCTCTTTACAAGGCACACTTCATGCCCTGCCCCTGTAACGGGAGGCTCCCGTCTGCACCTACCAGGCTACATGTATTCGCCCTTCAGCTCGCGGTTCAGGAGCGAATTCGCGCCGGGCATCCCCAGGGGCGCTTTCAGTCGCGGCGCACCCTCCCTGCCTGGGCAACTCCCAGCCTACTACTCTCCGTCATCACCTTCATGGACCTATTCACACTTTTCAATGACTGGTCGGGGCGACAGGATTTGAACCTGCGACCTCTTGACCCCCAGTCAAGCGCGCTAGCCAAACTG
>DMOT01000320.1 GCA_003456765.1 Bacillota bacterium | reverse complement strand
GCAGAAACCATAAGCTCGCCGATTGCCATACTACACCCCTCCAACCACCGAAATCCATCATTTATTCTACTACACTGCCGGTATACAGACAACACGTGCCCACATGCGGGCGGCGTCGGCGGGTTTCAGTCTGATGGCCGACCACGGCGAGCATTGAATCGCACGCAGCCTTCAGACATACTGGCTCATGCGCCCTAAAAGCCCCTGGAACACAGTCTTTCAAGGCCATCTTAAACATTATCACAAGATGAATCATGGACTTCTCAACGTACACAGTACATCGAGAAGTCCACAACCGGATTGCCAGTTCAGTATAGCCCTCTGCTTAAGCTGGGTTCGGCGCTCCTACAGGGCACACCTCGTTGCATGTACCGCAGTCAATGCACTTGTCCGGGTCGATCACATAGATATCGCCCTCGCTGATGGCCTCGGTAGGACATTCCTCTTTGCATGCACCGCAAGCAATGCAGTCATCGTTAATCTTGTAAGCCAACTGTGAGCCCTCCTTCCAAGGGATAATACCTGCTCCATTCTACATGATGTAGAAGCAGTATACAACCCACGCTCTCTCGATTTCTCAACGCGGTCTACAGTACCATCTTTGCCTGTACTCCCATTGCGGCCAGGAAGACTATAAGCAAGCAACATGGGAGTGAACGCCTCGCTCAGGGGATTTGCTCGCCCTCAGAAGTGCCAGTTGCCGGTGCTTTCAGTTTCAGCTGGTTCTCCGCATGTAGATTTCACCACCTTCATGTCGGCGGAGCGGGATGACAGCTCACGGGGTCTGCCTTTTCTTCAGCCCAAAGCCATTGATTACACTGCCTGGCTGACCACGTAGAAACAATGCGTCTGGCATATGTTACATGCGGAATGTGGGTTTCAGTCTGAGTTTGCTTGCCCATAATGCCAAGGGGAAGATGTGGGCCCTGCCGGTCTAGCGAAGGCTCTCTGCGCTCAACACCGGGGACGTTGAAAGGAGTGCCGGGCTGCAGGGTGCAGTGCGAAGGCAAAGAAAAGCCCGGCCGCACAATTCACGGCCGGACAATCAGGTGTCAAGATGTTTTTGGTGGACCCGACGCGGATCGAACGCGCGACCTCTAGAGTGCGATTCTAGCGCTCTCCCAGCTGAGCTACGGGCCCATCAAACCTATTGCATGCTTAATCCTACCATACGCACCGGTTCACGTCAAGGAAGATCAAGCAGTTTGGCCGCAGGCTTATCGAGCATGCACACGACGTTAGGATGCGTCTGAAGCAGGGAGGCCGGCACATCTCTGGTCACCGGCCCGCGGAGCGCGCGACGGATGATCTCCGCTTTGCCCTCGCCATTTGCCAGAAGCAGTATCTCCTTTGCCTCCATTATCGTGCCAATGCCCATTGACAATGCATAGCCAGGCAAAGAATCCAGCCCGCCCTTTGCCCTGTTCACGTCGACGGTTTGCTGGGCCAATCGCACCAGACGTGTTCTCGAATTCGGGTCAGCGCCAGGCTCATTGAACCCTATGTGCCCGTTCATGCCTATCCCGAGAACTTGCAGGTCAATTCCTCCAGACTCCTCAATGAGCCTCTCGTATCTTTGGCACTCGGCATCAGGATCCACATCTACGCCCCTGGGCACGTGTGTCCTTGCAGGATCCAGATTCACGCGGGAGAACAGGTGACCCTTCATAAACCACTTATAGCTTCTGGGGTCGTCAGGGGCAAGCCCCCAGTACTCATCGAGGTTGAAGGTGGTCGTACGGGAGAAGTCCAACCCCTCCTCATCATGAATCCGAGCCAACTCGGAATACATGCCGATCGGAGTAGAACCAGTGGCAAGCCCCAGCACTGGTTCAGGCAGCTGGGCGATCCTCGATGCTATCATGCGTGCAGCAGCTGCACTCATCTCATCATAATCTGAATATGTCAGCACTCGCACGGCTCTTCGCCTCCATTTATTCCTTCGGACGCATGAGCGGAAAGAGTATTACATCACGTATGGAAGCCGAATCCGTGAGCAGCATAACAAGCCTGTCAACGCCAAGCCCCATGCCTCCCGTTGGCGGCATGCCGTATTCAAGCGCCGTTACGAAGTCATCATCCATCATGTGCGCTTCCTCGTCGCCCTTCTCGCGCTGTGCAACCTGGGTCTGGAAACGCTCAAGCTGATCCTCTGGATCATTGAGCTCTGTGAATGCATTGGCCAGCTCTCTGCCGGCGCACACTACTTCGAATCTGTAGGTTAGTTCAGGGTTGTCAGCCCGCCTCTTGGCAAGGGGCGACACCTCTATTGGATAGTCCATGACTATCGTAGGCTGTATGAGGTTTCTCTCCACGAACTCCTCATATGCTTCGCTCATGCAAAGTCCGCATCCCGCATCGTCAGGCATTTCCAGCCCCAGCCTCCGGCAAGCAGCAACTGCTTCCTTCTGTTCAAGGCTGAGAAAATCGATTCCTGTTTCATTCTGCACTGCCTCAGCCATTGTCACCCGTGTCCAGGGAGGCGTGAAATCTATCTTCTCGCCCTGGTATTCCACGGCCATTGTGCCCAGCACCGTCTCAGCCACGTAGGCAACAAGCCCTTCAGTAAGGTCCATCATGTCATAGTAGTCTGCATAAGCCTCATAGACCTCGATGGATGTGAACTCCGGATTATGCCTGGTCGAAATGCCCTCATTCCTGAATATGCGGCCAAGCTCGTACACCTTCTCAAACCCGCCCACAATCAACCGCTTCAAGTGCAATTCAGTGGCAATGCGCATATACAACTCCATATCAAGTGCGTTGTGATGCGTAATGAACGGCCGAGCTGTCGCTCCGCCAGCTATCGCATGCATGCACGGAGTTTCCACCTCGAGGAAGCCCCTGGAATCCAGAAACTCGCGAATCGCCGATATGATCCTGGTCCGGAGGATGAAAGTCTTCTGAACTTCAGGGTTAACCATAAGGTCGAGATAGCGCTGGCGGTAACGGATATCCACATCGCGAAGCCCATGCCACTTTTCCGGCAATGGTCGCAGCGCCTTCGAAAGCAGCCGAAATGATGACACGGCTACGCTTATTTGGCCGCGTCTCGTCCGGAATGCTGTTCCGGTTACGCCAATGATGTCTCCGATGTCGACGAGCCGGAGAAGCTCATACTGCTCGTCACCTAGCGCGTCGTGCTTTCCATAAAGTTGTATTCTACCTGACGCGTCAACAATATCAAGAAATGAAGCCTTCCCATGGCCTCTGAAGGCCATCACGCGCCCGGCTATCGATACTTCTTCCCCCTCCAGCTCGGAGAAGCTATCGATTATCTCAGCAGCGCCATGGGTCCTGACAAACTTGGAGCCATAGGGGTCAATGCCCCGTGAGCGCCACTCCTCAATCTTCGCTTTCCTGTGGGCTAGCTCGTCCCCTGGCATAGCACCTTCAACGTGTTCTCCAAGTTCGTCCATTATCTTCACTCACCTTGCAATCTGAACTACTTCGTACCTGATTGTTCCCAGCGGGACAATCACCTCAACAACACTCCCGACAGTCTTCCCGAGTACTGCACGGCCAACGGGAGATTCATTCGAGATCCGCTTCTTGCTTGGATTCGCCTCAGCTGAACCGACTATCATATACTGTTCGACATCGCCATGGCTTAAATCCTTCAAGACTACGGTGGAGCCAACAGAGACCGCGTTTCCGTCGCCATCGGGACCCTCGATAATCTTGGCATTTCTCAGCATCTTCTCCAGCTGAGCGATGCGTCCCTCCACAAAAGCCTGCTCATTCTTGGCATCTTCATACTCTGAGTTGTCGCTGATATCGCCGAATTCTATGGCCTGCTTTATCCGGGATGCTATCTCCCTCCGTTTTGTCGTGCGAAGATACTCGAGCTCTCTTTCCAGGCTATGGAGGCCTTCGGGAGTGAGGATCACTTCCTTGTCAGACATCTACACCAAGCTCCCCTCGAACATCAATTCCTGGCCACTGTCCAGGATGATAACCATTGTATTCACGCCACCATGGGCAGATTCAAACCCGAAAGGTCCATAAAGTGCCGCAGTAAAAAATATGGCGTCGCCGCCAAAAGTCACGCCAATATTATGGCAAGCAGACCCGGGCTTGTCAAGGAGCCAGGGCCTGCCATATATGATTCAGGTGATGCACGAGATGGAAATATTGCCACCAAAACTCATTTGTATTTCACAACCCGGGGTTTTACATCAAGACGTAGCAGCATCTGCAGGAAGTCATCGTCGGTGCTGCTCTCGACCGGCTTCTCCATCAACGCCACCATCATTGCCTCAATAACATTCACCCCGAATGACCTGCCGTTTATCTCAGGAGTGGTAGTCACCAAAACGTTCGCGCCCCGTCGCCCAAGGTCTTCCACATCCCTGGAGGTAACCGTGTTTGTGATGACTATCTTGCCGTCAATCTGCTGGGGCAAGTACTTGTATATATAATGGAAGTCACCTGCGATCACATCGGCCTGGTTGTAGTGTTTCTGGAACCTCGGTTTCTCGCTTCCTTGCCCATCTCCACCGACTTTCTGCTTCTTGCCAGTGGGGTAAAGCCAGCTGAACGGGAGTTGCGTCATTATCGGCATCAAAATCGGCGCCAGCCAGTATATAGTCTTCAGCGAATAGATCGGGATATGCATGCCTGTGCTGAACATCAAGTCGCCGTAGACCATCTTGC
>DMOT01000068.1:5842-6273 GCA_003456765.1 Bacillota bacterium | reverse complement strand
TCGAGCATGCCGTAAGGGGGCAACTCCGCCACAGCAACAACGACTACACAAGCGGCTAGCAAAAGAATGACGAGCACTGGCAGAGTCCCGAGCCTCACCGCTAGTCCTCCTTTCGACTGGTGCGAGAGATGACCACCATCATCAGAGCAGTCATGCCGATTCCTGCAGCAGCTTCAGTAATAGCAATGTCAGGGGTGTTCATCTGCAGCCAAACCAGGGCCATGATCAGGCTGTAGGCACCGTAAACTATGACTGCATGCAGCAGATCCTTTATGAAATACATGGCCAGGGATGCCACCACAAGGATGAGGAGCATCACCATGGTTCCATAATCAACAGCCGTAAGGCTCATATGCTCATCCCTCCCCTTTGATCACTTTCGTGCCTTCCGCAGGACGCACCCCGTGGATCAGGCCGGCTTTAGCCACCAG
>DMOT01000068.1:0-5670 GCA_003456765.1 Bacillota bacterium | reverse complement strand
GCCAACCCCACACCCATGGTGTCCCCCATGCCCACCGCGTGCAGGCGAGTATACGGATCGGGCAGGCGAAATAGTCCTAACGTGCCGATCGCAAACGCCAGGAAAGATCCGGCAAAACAGAGATTTGCCAAAAACCTAATCATTCGATGCTGCCTCCTCCCCGTCACCCTCAAATCCACCCAATCCCGGCAGTCTGAGCTGCCAATCACCGGGAGTCATCACCCGCAGTATCCAAAGCCCGCCTACGAATCCACACAATACAAAGACGAAAGCCACATCGATGAATCCGTAATCGTCTCTAATGAACGCCATCAGCAAGATAATTGCACTGACCTTGGTACTGATAGCATTAATGGACAGCAGCCGATCAATGACTGTCGGACCGATGATCGCCCGCAAGAGCACGAACAGAATCAATATCATGAGACCTATCAGTAGCCATAGCATGCTGTGCCCTCCTCTGTTTCCAGGATTCCAGGTGCCTGATTTCACGAATGATCTGCCAATTCGACAACTCGACTGCCGCCTTATACGTCAGCACATGAATGATGAACTGACCTGTCTTAGGATCGACGTCCACAGTCACAGTACCCGGCGTAATGGTTATGCAGTTAGCCAGAAGCACCCTCGCCCAATTGCTTTCAAGGGGAGGTCGTGTGACTACGAATATCGGCCCCACCGAAGGGCTCGACAGCAAGATCGTTTTGGCAACGGAGATGTTCGATTGAATGACAAAACGAACGAGAGCCAGGAGGCAATGACCCAGGAGAAGCAGCTCTCCTCCAGAAAGCAAGCGGGGCAGCCTCGGGCCAAGATCCTGCCAGAACCAGACAGTCAGGATTGCCAGAACAGCTCCGGCCAGAAGATGCTGTGGGTCTACTTCGCCGGAGACCACCAGCCAAAATGCAAGTAACAGAGCGCAGAACAGAAGAGATCGCTTGCGCATCAGTAACCCCCCGTCCAATGTCAAGGGTATCTACATCCAATGGGATTCTGATTAACTGTGACACAGCGCTATCAGCGCGACTTACGCACGGTGAACACACATATCCGACTCGGCCTCGGCAGTCTGCGCAGCCTCCTGGGAAGCCTTACGCAGAGCGCTTTCCAGGTCGGTGCATACCCTGGACATGCCCAGGTCACCCGTTAAGCCCATCTTTGTCAACATGCGCAAAGGCTTGTTTTGGAGTCCGCATATGTAAAGAGTCTTACCTTCTCTTTGGAATTCACAGGCCAAGTCCCTGAGAGTGAAGGCACCGGTTTCATCCATGGTGGGCACATTAGAGAAATCCAAGACCAAAAAGGGTTTCGTGGACATCTCACTTATCTGATTCCTCAGATTCTCCGTTCCGACAAAGAACAAAGGACCGTTGAAAGCCACGACCTGGACGTCGGGGTGGGTTGACATGTCGGAAATGGTGTAGCCCTCTTCATGGACTATTTCGTCGCCCCCAGGTGAGGAAACTAGCTCGACAATGACCACAATGGCAGTCAAACCTACTCCAACTGCCACGGCGATTGTAAGATCCCGTACCACTGTCAGTATAGTAGTGATAGTCATGATTGCCCCGTAGCTCCAGCGGGCTTGAGGTATCAGCTTCAGGCTTTGCCAATCAGCTGTGCGCACTGAAGCCACCATGAGGATAGCTGCCAGTGAAGCTAATGGTATGCGTTTGGCGACAGGCCCCAGAACCAAGACGATGAGCAGTAGAAAGATGGCATGTAGAATGCCGGAAAGACGAGTGCGTCCTCCGCTGTAAACGTTTATTCCTGAGCGGGCGACGGCTCCGGAGACTGGTACTCCTCCCACCAGGGAAGATACCAGGTTCCCCAAACCCTGGCCGATCAGCTCCTTGTTGCTATTGTGTTTGGTCCCTATCATTCCATCAGTTACTTCTGCCGATAACAGCGCGGAGATACTTCCCAGGAGGCAAATTGTGATAGCAGGCCTGATTAGCTGAGCAACCTCGCCGAAGGGCATGAGCGCCAGTGTAGGCCTGGGCATGCTAAAAGGGAGATCTCCCACTACATGCGGGGTATGTACAATGAGTTCATTCACCAGGAGACCTGCAATGAGTCCGAAAAGTGATTCGGGTGCCTGTTTGAAAAACCGCAATGCAAGAAGGATCGCTAGAACAGTGATCAAGGTGATGGAAGGTGTTTGTAAAGCATCGCCAATAGCGGTCATGAAGAACAGGATAGAGACGCCATTAGTGAAGCCGGCGATCACAGGCTGGGGAAGGAACTTGACAAACTTGCCTAGACGCAAAAGACCCAGAGCCACCTGCATCAAGCCGGCCAAAGCGCCGGCCAGGAGCATGCCGCCCACTCCATGCTTGCTGACAACGCTAACCAAAACCGCTGTCATTGCGCCGGTAGGTCCGGTGATCTGCACACCACAACCGCCAAATACGGCTGCTGTCAGACCGCCGAAAATCGAAGCATACAGACCGGCCACGGCTCCAGCCCCGCTCGCGATTCCAAAAGCCAAAGCCAGGGGAAGAGCTACAACTGCTGCGGTTGCTCCTCCGATTACGTCGCCACGCACGCGCTCCCACCAGGATTTCAAAAAACTCACCCCGTCTGTTGTAGTGGTACCAAGCGGTCCGGCGGCAAACACTGCCACAGACTACAAAAAAGCGTAGGCAAAGTCCCACCGGGGCTAAGACACAACGCTTGGACCACTCCTACGGGGTTAGCTGACGGGTTCGGGCACCCAAGTTGCCCTACCTGATATTCAGGATTCACCCCAATCAAGGGGTCCCCCGCTTCCTGGTGAGGAATTCGGAGATAACGTCATATTTTGAGCTTCAACAAGTCACAATTGTAATGTTAGCACAAAATGGGCTGAAGTCAAGGGCAATGAGCAGGATCCAGGTTGCGTGATGCTGATTCCCAAAAGACAGTAACAGGTGCTTAGCTCGGATAACAGGGCGCCATGGTATGAGGGGAACACCATTCACACAGAAGTGTTTATAGACCCCATGAATCCGAGTTGGGGTTGCCGACTGCGAGTAAGGGGCGGCTTATGCATTCAAAGTAACCATGATAAAGCACCCACCGGCTTGCGCCCGTGGGATATGTCTCAAATTTGATCATGTTTTGAGCGTAGGTGTATAACTTTTAGACTGGCCACGTCTAATTTCTAGTCATTCAATGCCCTGAGGAAGTATGTTCCAGGGGGATTAAGGAACACAATGGCATGTTGACCCAGTTTCCGGGAGTAACTGGCTATACAAAAGTGCATATCCCCACATATTGGATTGGTGCGCGGGGAAGTGTCTCGTTTCTAGACCGCCACCGTTCAAAAATTAGTCATTCGTGGTCGCAATGTGACTACTTTTTAGCCCTTTCCGCTGACAGGCCCCGCTCCCCGCCGCGCCCGGGAAACCAACCATGGCCATGGCCATAGCCGCCGCCATACAACTCTTTTCTGGAAGAACCTCCCCGCCCAAACCAAGCGGCCAGAGTCCAAACCACAGGCAAAAGGAACTCGCGTGAAGATCCGCCCAGTTCTACCCGGGGATTGGTTGGGAGCTGTGCCCAGGGGCGATGTGGCATTGAATGGGGGTATGGCCATGTTCCAGGGTGCGCCCGCATCGCGGCAGCCAGGTTCGGGTTTTGCCAAAGGCCAAACCTGACTGCCGCCACTATGCATCGGCTCGCATACTTCCTCAAAGATTGGCTGATAACGCCAGGTTTCTATTCCTTGACTCCTCCAAGCGTCAGACCGGATATCAGCCATTTGGATGAATACATGAATAGCAACATGGCTGGCACGGCCACCAGCACGGATGCCGCCGAGAATACGCCCCACTGGGTAGTGAACTGGTCGAGGAGCTTCTGGAAGCCCAGTGGCCACGTGAACATATTCGTCTTCTGAAGCATGACTCTGGCCATCATGAACTCGCTCCAAGAGGTCATGAAGCTGAAGAGTCCGCAAACGCCCAGTGCCGGGGTGGAAAGGGGAACTATTATTCTGCAGAAGGCTTCCATTCGGCTCGCGCCGTCAACGAGCGCAGCCTCCTCCAGCTCCCTAGGTATGGTGTCGTAATACCCCTTGAGCAGCCAGATCGAAAAGGGTACGGCGCCCACAGAGTGGGCCAGGATCATGCCTGTGTATGTATTGAACAGCTGAAGCCTTACAACCATCACGTATATTGGAAGCAGAAGCATTCCGGGCGGAAGCATCTGCGTTGTGAGCAGGAAGACCAATCCCTGCTTACGTCCGGGGAAATCCCATCTTGAAAAGGCGTAAGCTGCAGTTGCGGATAGCAGAACACCCACGATCACAGTGGTAAGCGAAACCACCAGGCTGTTCCAGAGCCATATCACGAAGTCCTTTTCGAATACGAGGGTGCGGTAGTTGTCAAGAGTTGCATCCCTCGGTATCAACGAAAGGTCTGTGGAGAGCAGCTGAGACCCTGGGCGCAACGAGATTGTGATTACGCGCAGAAATGGGTAGAGAGCTATCACCGATGCCATGATCAAGAGGAGATGGATAAGGAGTTTCTTTGCAGGACTATCCCCCTTTGCGCTCGTGAAGAACTTGTGTTTCCTGGGAATCCCCTTGCTCATTACTCTGCCACCTCCTCGACTCCCCGGGTCACCCTCAGGTATATCCATGTGAAAATGAGCAGCAGCACAAGAATCACAGTGGAGTAGGCAGCCCCGAAACCATATCTGTAGAACTCGAAAACCGCCTTGTACAGCGAGGTAACCAGGATATCAGTTCCTTCCATGGGCCCGCCTTTTGTGATCAAGTAAATCACGTTGAAGTTGTTGAAGGTCCAAACGACACCCAGTATGATCGCGGGCGTCAAAACAGGCTTCAAGAGCGGCATCGTTATCGACTTGAACTGCTGCCATCCCGATGCTCCGTCTATCTGAGCAGCATCATAGTACTCAGGAGAGATGCTCTGAAGCCCGCCCAGTATCACAACCATCATGAACGGAATGCCCAGCCACACATTGACGATTATGACAGCGAGGAAAGCCCATTTAGGATCCGACAGCCACTGAATGGGGGCAAGTCCCAGCCGCCTTAGCAGCACATTGACGAATCCGTATTGGTAGTGGAATTCGTTTTTCCATGCAAGGGCGGCAATCACCTGGGGAATCGCCCATGGTATGGTCAGCAAAGTGCGGTATATTGCTTTGCCGCGGAGTGGACGGTTCAAGAGGATCGCCAGAAAGAGCCCGCCAAGAACATGGAAGAAGACGTTCACCACTGTCCAAGCCATCGTCCTGAGAAGCAGCTGAAAGAAGGTTACATTCTGAAGCACAGGAGCTCTGAACACGTCCAAGAAGTTCTGAACGCCATAGGCGAGGCCCACCGAGAACTCCTTAAATCTGTACATGCTCATATTGCTGAATGCAAGCTTCAGGTTGAACCCGAACGGGTAAATTATCAGCGCGATCACTGCTATGAGGGCGGGGAGCATCAGCATGATCGGCAATGAGTGCTTCAGCTTCAGCCACTTGTGCAGGATGAGATATGCCAGCACTTCCAGAATTGCGACCCCGGCGACGAGAAACGCGAGAATTCTGCCCGCCTCCATTAGCCCGCGGGACGCAATATCCCAAGTTAAGGGGGTCACTTCCATCGCCTCCTGGGGATGCGGTCCGGGTTGCACCGCAAGGCCAACCCGGACCGCCACAGCTTCATCG
>DMOT01000171.1 GCA_003456765.1 Bacillota bacterium | reverse complement strand
ATCCATAGTGTGAACCAGTTGAGCGAAAACAAAATAGGCAGAGAATGGACTTGGCGCGATCCTCAGTGGCCGAGGTGGGAGCTACCGTTTTGCTCCCATACGTGCTGTCCCAGTTCGTGGTTGGTGGCAGGCGAAGCCTGCCGGTCGACTCGTGGCACAACCGGAGGAAAGATCGGCCTTTGCTGTAAATCATTCCTCAGTCGACCTTCTTTCTTCTGATCGACGGGAGCAGGAAGGCTTGATGGGTCTCCGGTGCGCATGGGATTCCAGTCGGTCACCAACCGCAAAGCGGGACAGCGCGTATGGGCTCCGCTCTTCCCCCCCCTCGGGCTCATGCTGCAATCGTGGCCGATTAGCAGGAAGGCATGCAGCGCGCTGGCAGTTTGCCCATGTTGATGCAGCAATTCTTCTGTGTCGTCTGCAGGAGTCTGGAAGAATATATGGAACATAGCGAAATAGCTGAAGAATGTAGGTGATGCATGTGGCTGCAGGTTTCGAGCAAGGCGCCCTCCACATCAGAAGGCTCAGCCTGATTGAGACTGTGATGATGATTGTGGGAGGCAATGTGGGAGCAGCGATCCTGTCGCTGCCTTATGCGGCAAAAGCCTCCGGCTATCCTGGAGCGGTGATCGTCGCGGCCATTACCACAGTATTCTCAGCAATTTCCCATCTTTACATCGTTGAGATAATGCTTCGCACGAAAAGCCCGGGCCAGCTCGTGGGCCTCGTCCGAACATACATGTTCGACGGCCGCCACGGCAGGCTATATGTGCTCCTGGTGTCTGCTCTCACGGTTGGACTGGTCATTCCCTCTCTGACAGCCTACGTGATGGGCGGGGGAGCAATCATCTCGTCTCTTCTGGGCCTGCCTGCATGGGCCGGGCATTTCCTCTTTCTGCTCCCCGGGGCGGCTGTGGTATGGGTAGGCCTTAAGGCTGTCGGCCTGGCCCAGGGAGTATCCAGCATCGCCATGATGGGGGTTCTTCTTCTGTTTGCTGGAGTTTCCATAAGGCACCCGAGTTTCGATCCTGAGCGGCTGATGCGATTCTCCGCCGGGCCACTGGCGGCGGCTTTACCTGTGGGGATATTCACATCCATGTCCCAGTCTCTGGTGCCGGAAATCGTCCGCGGGCTCGCCCATGATCCCAAATCAGCGCCGACCGCGATAAAGTGGGGGCTCGGAATCAACCTCTTGTTTCTGCTCATCTTCCCAATGGCAATTTTCGGACTTCAGGATCCCTTAGAGATCTCACAGGTCGTCACGATCTCATGGGGGCAAGCCTTGGGCCCTGTGATATACTTCGCAGTCAACTTGTTCGCCCTGCTGGCCCTGCTTACATCATTCTGGGGCGGCGCCGGCGCCGCCATGGGGAATGTTGTAGAGATCTTCCGTTTCAGATCCGAGTGGGACATTGGAGCGCGTCTGGCTGCCTTTGCAGTGACTATAGCTCCATCACTCGTCCTCACCTTGATAGGCAGATTCGACTTCGTCGACATGATACAGACCGCAGGTTCAGTTGGGGGCGTTATTCTCGCGGTACTGCCGATCTTCATACTTCGGCGGGCGCGGCAACTGTCGGAGCGCGAGCCAGAGTATAATGTGGGCGTACTCTATTCCCCGGTTGTGAAGGCGGCACTCTTCATCTTCTACGTTGGAGTCCTTGTCTACGCGGCCTTCGCTCGATAGGCAGGGCGCATTTCAGCCCGCGGCGTGTGCGCTGCAGGCCAAAGAGACTTACCATTTTCTCGGGGGGGATCGCTATGATCATTAGACCCGCTGAACCCAGGGACGACGCTGTTCTCCTGGGTATTGAAGCAGTGGCAGGGCAAGGAGACCGCATCCGCCTTATCGGCGATAGAGACAGCTTCTTCAGTCGGGCCAGGCAATTTGAAGATACTATCCTGCTGGTTGGGGAAAACGAGTCCACCGGGCTACTGCATGGAGTGGTGGCAGCGTCGGTCCTACGGCTTCGCATAGGAGGGCGCGAACGGCTCGGTGCCTACATGTTTGACCTGCGCTCCAACCCGGAAACAAGCAAGGGCCTTTCCAGGGCCATGTTTCTGATATGGAAGGGGCTTGAGGACCGCCTCCTAGAGCACGGTGTTGAGTTCATATACGGGCTAATAAAGGAGGATAATTCGCGTTCCTACAGCATTGCCACGCGGATGGGAGCATCGCCTCGAGGAGAGAAGCATTTCTTCACATTTCCAGTCTTTCGTCGAATGAGAGTTGCCCGCGAGGTCCGAACAACATCACAGGTAGATGCGACGAAGGAGCATCTCGCCGCAGCCAGGCACTACGATGGCCCCTACCAGATGTGGCCAGTCATGGACGATTTCAGCTACATGCAAACCCTGCTCGACAACTACCTGGTGGCGAAATTGGAATGCGGTTCTTCGTCGCTTAAGATATGGGATTCGTCGCGGAGCTGCGCCTACCGCATCTCCGATATGCCTAGATTCTTCGAAATTCTTGGCGCAATCGTCAGGGGAGTGGGCCGTGCGATTCCTCTCCCGAAGATCCCCGCTCCCGGCGAGAGCCTGAGAATCTGGAGCATCTACGACATCATGACGGGGCCGGACCTCAGGCATGAGGCTCAGGCATTGATTGCGAGGGCGAACAACCTGGCTCTGGAACATGGAGTGGACTACCTCATCATCGCTGTCGATGCCGGGGAGGAAGAGCTCCAGTGGATCAGGCGGAGCTGCATAATGCCGCTAAAGTACAGGGTGATGGTGAAGGAGTATAGCCCCGTCCCGGAGCTTGCAGGCAAAACGTACTTCGACCCGAGGTACCTTGGCTGACTACGACCTGTCGGCCTTGAACGCGTCTGGCGACTACATGTAGGTAGTCGCCCACCTGATGTGCTCTATCAGTTCTTGAACAAAAGCATTCCTCTTCTCAACATGAGGAGAATGGCCGCACTCATGGAAGACCACTTCCCTGTAGAATCCGCCGTTCTTGACATATCGGTCCAGCACAGCCCTTGTCTGCGAAATCATGGGCTGAGGCGGAAACGTGCTGTCTCCGGGCCACCCTGGCACGAATCCCAATTTGCCCAGGTAGCCTATGTCCCATGGAGAGGCGTCGGATATGAGCTGGTCGTCAGCTCCACGCACCCAGAGGATCGGGGGCTTGACATCGAGATCAACTATGCTGTCAACCCTGAAATGCTTTGGCGAGAACGCGTTCAGCACGCCTCTGTTTCCCGGAGCGTATCCAGGCCAGTTAGGCGAGGGTTCAGAATCCCCCGGATAGGCGTCTTCGCCGATGGCAGTCTGGAGCATCGCATCGAGAAACTCATCTTCGCGTTCCGCCTGGAATCCTGGCTTCCAGAAACAAGCGTTCAGTATGTTTCTGGGCAGAGCCGGGTTCTCTCCTGCATCAGTCACTTTCTCCTTCATCAGCTTCAAGAATTCCTTATTGACGCCGCCGGCACCTGAACCAGCATAATCCGGCCAACATGGAATGCCGTCCGGTCCGCGCGTTCCCGAAAACCCGTAGGGCGAAACAGGCGCGACAAGGGTCAGCGTAGTCACTGTGTTAGGATGGTCGAGCACGTATTGCATCGCAATGCCGCCACCCAAAGACCAGCCCACAAGGTGGAATTCACGCATCCCTAGCGACCACGTTATCTCATAGAGGTCATCCGACCATTCCCGGACTCCACGGGTTGCATCAATGGGTGTGGGCTCGGTGAGGCCGAAACATCTCAAATCAGGCGCAATGCTTCTGTAATCGTCAGGAAGAGCAAGCATGACATCTTCCCAGAAGACGGCCGATGCCGTATTCCCGTGAACGAATACAATGGGCTCAGCATCATAATCGCCTCTCGTCAACATGTGATAGTCCGTTTGGCGCACGGAGTAATATATGGATTGAATGCCTTCAGGCGTGCTCATAGTCTGTCTGCACCTCCAAGAAGCAGAACCGCCAAGCCACAGACAGGCGGAGATACTTGACCATGCCCGTGATCTCAGCTGAAGCTCCGGATTAGGAAGAAGGACTAGCCTGAACGTGTTGAACGGTTATGTATGAAGGACTCGGTTTTTCAGGCTCTTCTGCAATGCACTCGGGCCCATAGGTTCCGACATTTTTATTATTCGCCATTCTAATGCTTTCTACCTTCATTTCAGCCCACTAATAGCAGTCTTCTATTTCCACGTCTACTTTTGTCAATATGGTGCTAGTTCAATCTCGTCTATGCACTCAAGTTCCATGCCGTCAAATCTAAAGCGCAGGATATATGGCATCTTATCAACGATATGCAAAAAATCATCGTATCCAAAGCCAGGATCGAAGTAATTGACAATTGTGCTCAACGCAGTGCCGTGAGTTGCAATGACGACGCTTCTTCCATGATTCTTTCTTACGACCTCAAGAAGTACGGATATGTTCCGTTTCTGCACTTCTCTCAGTGACTCGCCTTCAGCAAGCTTGTAGTCGAAATCTTCCCATTGCTTTTGTGAAAATGCCCTGAAATCCTCTACCCATTCGCCTACCTTCCGCTCCCTGAAATCGCGTTCAACAGTGACCTCGATCCCAATACTCTCGGCAAGACCGCTTATCGTATCAACGGCTCTCTTGAACGGGCTGGAATACATGGCAGTGATATTCTTGTCTATCAATGTAGCTGTGACTCTCCTTGCATCTGCCATACCCTTCTCTGACAGGGGGCGCGTCGAATCATCCCTGACCGCGAAATCCGGCTGAGCGTGACGGACGAAATAGACTTCTGTTTTCATTCCCACTCCACCTCCGGGCCTGCCGTCCGTTCAATAATGGAACAATCACTCCAAAGCAGTCAGGTCTTTTCTACCCTACCTATTTGCTATTTACTTGTATTTTACCTCTATTCCTCACGCCAAGTCTCTCAAAGATCCCAGGTTCCCTGGCATACACTGTTCAACATCATGGAGGCTACGGCCAGGGAGCCTGGCAATGATACTCTGTGCCTACCAGGTTCAGGAGCGGCCCTGGCAAAATCGAGCGTACTGAAGAACAAGGCTCCCTGCATACGCTAGCAGATCGGCACGACCGTCCGGAGATTGACATCGCCTGCGCTAGCTCTTGAGGGTGGACGAGCTTAAAGGTATGATTACTGTAGGAATTCGTCAGGCGAGGCCAGAACGGTTGGAGATGCCGAAAAGAGCCGATCGGAACGGAAACAACCGTGTCATGCCCGGGAGGATATATATAGAAGCCTTAGCATATAGCAAGTGTATTCTGCCCCGCAGTGAGAGGAGCGAAACGCAGTGAGGAACCCTTATGATACATGGAGACAAGCCGATCGTGTCAAAATGCCGGGAGAGCCGGAAGACCCAGATGAAGTCGGCAATAAGCCGGGAGCAAGCTGGCTTGAACGAACCAGCAAGCCGAAATCGCCCTTGTACACCATCCTGTTGCTTGTAGCAATCATGGCTGGAGTAATCGCATACACCTCTGGCGATCCGCGAAGAGCAATATCCATTGCTCCGCCTTGGCAGCCCGGGGAAGTGATCCTGCTCAACCTCTGCGACTCCCATGGAGAACTCATAGCCCCGTGGGAGCTGAGCGTCGACTCAGATGGCTCCTCCAT
>DMOT01000302.1 GCA_003456765.1 Bacillota bacterium | reverse complement strand
GATCCGAACTCTGGAGTAATAGTGCTGGCTGCAACCAATAGGCCCGACATTCTCGACTCCGCGCTGCTCAGGCCGGGCAGATTTGATAGACAGATCGTCGTCGACGTGCCTGACCAGAAGGGGCGCGAAGAGATCCTGAAGGTGCATGCGCGCAACAAGCCTCTTGACAGAGATGTCGACTTGAAGGCTATTGCGATGCGCACTCCCGGGTTTACCGGTGCGGATCTTGCAAACCTTCTGAATGAAGGGGCTCTTCTTTCCGCGAGGCATAACAGGAAGAAGATCGGAAATGAGGAGCTCTCGGAGGCCATCGAGAGATTGGTAGCAGGCCCTGCGAAGAAGGGCAGAGTCATGAGCGTCAAGGAGAAGAATCTGGTGGCTTACCATGAGGCAGGCCATGCGGTTCTTGGTCATATTCTTCCAGATGCTGATCCAGTGGTCAAGGTGTCTATCATCGGTCGCGGCAGAGCTGGCGGCTACACTCTGATGATTCCTGAGGACGATCGAAGATTCCGATATGCCACGAAGAACGAGATGTTCAATGAGATCGTGGTCTCGCTAGGCGGCAGAGTGGCTGAGGAGATCGTGCTGGGCGAGGTAAGCACTGGAGCTCAGAACGACCTGGAGCGCGCTAGCAAGACTGCGCGCAAGATGGTGACTGAATACGGCATGAGCGATCTTGGGCCCATAACCTACGGTCGGGGCCACGAGGAACAGGTATTCCTCGGCCGCGACATCTCTCGCGATCGGAACTACAGTGAAGAAGTGGCAGCCAAGATAGATGGAGAAGTCCATCGCATAGTAACTGAGGCCTATGATATGGCAACTCAGCTGCTGACTGAGAATATGGACAAATTGCATCTGCTCGCCAGCGAGCTCAAAGAGAAGGAGACGCTGGAAGGCGACGAGCTTGAAGAGCTCCTCAGCGACGACAACGGCGCGGCAGATGCGCAGAGTGCGGCCGAGGACGAGTTGAAGGCTGAGTCGGATGTAGACTCGGCAGCCAGTAGCGGTCCGAAGTCGGAGGAGGCCAAGTCGGCCATTGCGGCAATCGAGGAACGCCTTAAGGCGGGCAAACAGCGGGAACCCGGACCGGAAGGCGCCCCGGCATAAGGATATAGCTCAGGGATAGGCGTTTGTGTTACCTATGGCCCTGACGCAGTGCGCATCGGAGCGGCATAGCGTCAGGGCCTCTTTGTGGGCAGCTACATGTGATGGCTTGTGTAACTGTGTATATGGCTGAGAGGATGTAAGATATGTCGAAACCGGATAGTAGGAGACTGCCCAGGATCTACTGGGGAACTGCTATTGCACTCGGAGCCCTTGCTGCTGTCAAACTCATTCCCCTGCCGGATGTGGTCTCTAGCACGGGTGAGGTTCTCAGCCTCACTCAAACGGGCCGCTCGGCACTGGGCATAGTATTCTTCACCGCGATTCTCTGGGCCCTTGAGGTTTTCCCCTTTCCCGTTACAGCGCTCGTTGGCGCTGTGATGCTCCCTCTTTTTGGCGTCATGGAGTGGGGAGATGTAATACGCTTTGGAGTCGGTTCAGATATCGTTCCTTTTCTCCTGGGGATCATGATACTCTCAACAGGTGTAGTCGAGTCAGGGCTCGCGCAGCGCGTGTCAAGAAGAGTAGTTCGAATAGCCGGAGGCGACCCCAAACGGGCGGTTCTGGCTTTTCTATTCTTCAGCAGTCTCTGTGCAGCATGGCTCGGAAATCTCGCGGTCGCCGCAATGCTTCAGCCGATAGCAATTGCGATCATGGCCTCAAATGGCCTGGTTCCCGGAGCTTCCAACTTCGGCACGGCCCTTTCCATAGGATGCGCATGGGGAGCCCTGATTGGCAGCATAGCCACACCGGCAGGAGGTGCCTCGAACCTCGTTGCTATTGGTTTTTTGCGAGACCTTGCAGGCGTACACCTGGGCTTCACCCAATGGATGGCTGTGGGCGTTCCGGCGGCGTTGCTGATGATCCTGCCTGCGTGGGCACTGCTTATCCTGGCTTTTCCGCCGGAGATCAAGGAGCTTCGCAGCGACAGCCCGGAAGCTTACGAGACGGGGTACGCCGGAAAGGGAAGGGCCGGGCAAAGCCGGCGTGCACTTACTGCTCATGAGATCTGGGCTCTTCTCGGGTTGATAACCATGCTTGCCCTGTGGTTCCTCGGTGATTGGCTGAAGCAGGCATGGGGCCTCAACATGTCAATGTCGATGGGGGCGATTGTCGGCGCTGTGGTGTATCTCTTGCCCACCCAGGGGATTCATTCGTGGGATGTACTGGAGTACAAGATCAACTGGGGAAACCTAGTTCTGGTGGCTGTGGGCATGTCATTGGGAGCTGCAGTATACAATTCAGGGGCTGCGGCATGGCTTGCAAGTGCAGTGTTTGGGAGGATGGCGAACCTTCCGCCATTCCCAGGGGCGCTTCTCCTTTCCGTTGCTGTAATGCTCTTCAAGCTCATGTTCTCAAGCAACACTGCGACGGCTTCGATAGTAATGCCTGTAGTTATTGCTGCAATCAATGGTGTAGATGTGGGCCCGTGGCAGTTTCTCGCTCCGGCGGCGTTGGCGTCGCCACTTGCGTTTATCCTGGTGACATCGGCTCCCGCAAACCTTGTGTTCCACGATTCAGAATGCTTCAGCGTCCGCGACATGGCCCGGGTTGGGATTCCAATGACAATGATTGCGGCGGTCTGCATTGCGCTCGTATGCACACTGGTGCTGCGCTGAGTAGCCAGCTGTCGCAGGCTTTCTTGTGGAGTTGGCCCGCCAGCAAAGAACATCGAGCCTGTCAATCCCTGTCACTGCTTCACAATTCCCGCCTATCCTGCAGCCCTTGCGATGCCATGGCCTGTTGAAGCCGGCGCAACCCAACCCAGAACCATGGTCGATCGATGTTAGGGTGACCTGGCAGGAAAACCTATGTCCGACGACAAAATCTATATGGTATGGTTATCATGGTTTGACTTCATACGTTCTGACCGAGTTCGGGTTCATACATCACGGTTCACGTTTTTCAGTCGCGGTTGCCGCGCGGATTCCAGACACTTGTTCTTACAGCTGGCTGCCGCTTGACGCTGTTACGATTTGGCAGTCAGGTATTGGTGAAAGGAAGGGACCATGGTGCACGTTGTCGTTGAAGGAAAGGGCTTGACAGTGCGCGAGGTTGTAGCCGTGGCGCGCGAGGGGGCGAGCGTATCCCTGTCCCCCGATGCCCGCTCGAAGATTGCCGCGGCGAGCGGGTTCGTGGAATCGCTTCTCGAGCGTGACAGGCCTGTATACGGCGTAACAACTGGTTTTGGAAAGTTTGCAGATGTGGTCATATCTCCCCGTGACGCTGAGGCACTGCAGCGCAACCTGCTTCTATCCCATGCAAGCGGAGTAGGAGAGGTGCTGCCTGAAGAAGTTGTCAGGGGGATTTTGCTGCTCAGAGCGAATGCGCTTGCATGCGGTTTTTCGGGAGTGCGAGTTGAGATCGTAGAGACACTGCTTTCAATGCTCAATGCCGGGGTTCACCCTGTCGTTCCGTCACAGGGGTCCGTAGGCTCCAGCGGAGATCTTGCTCCCCTTGCCCATACGATGGTGGTCATGATAGGCGAGGGCAAGGCGGTTTACAAGGGGCAAGTGATGGATGGAGCTGAGGCGATGTCGCGAGCGGGCATACCCACTGTGACGCTCAGAGCCAAGGAAGGGCTGGCCCTTATCAACGGGACTCAGGTAATGACGTCCGTAGGGGCGCTGGCGCTCTGGGATGTTGCCCGGCTTGCCAGGGCTGCCGATGTTGCTGCGGCGATGAGTACGGAGGCGCTCCGCGGTACGACCGCGGCTTATGACTCCAGAGTGCAGGCTGTGCGTCCGCACCCAGGGCAGGCTGCGTCAGCCAGGAATCTCGTGCGCCTTATGGAAGGCAGCGACATCCGCGCATCACACGTGGACTGCCTGAAGGTGCAGGATGCATACTCCTTGAGGTGCGCTCCGCAAGTACATGGCGCGGCTCGGGACGCAATAGACTACGCCTGGCGCGTCGTGGAGACGGAGATGAACTCGGTGACTGACAATCCGATCATCTTCTCTGAAGACGGTGATGTGATCTCGGGAGGCAATTTCCACGGAGAGCCGATGGCAATGGCCATGGACTTTTTGGGCATAGCCGCATCTGAGCTTGCAAGCATATCGGAGCGGCGCACCGAGCGAATGGTCAATCCTCAGCTTTCGGAATTGCCGCCTTTTCTTACTGAGCATGGCGGCCTTAATTCGGGGATGATGATAGCGCAGTATACGGCGGCCGCCCTCGTTTCTGAGAACAAGATACTCGCATCCCCGGCCGTAGTCGACTCCATACCGACCTCGGGGAACCAGGAGGATCATGTGAGCATGGGGACTATCGCTGC
>DMOT01000117.1 GCA_003456765.1 Bacillota bacterium | reverse complement strand
GTCTGCCTTTGCTTCAGCCAGAAGCTATTGATTACACTGCCTGGCTGACCACGCAGCAATAATGCATATGGAATATGTTATGTGTGGAATGTGGGTTTCAGTCTGAGGTTGCTTACCCATAAGCAACTCGCAAAAGGTATCTCCGCCTAATCGAGCAGCCAAGCTCCGAATTGCGAACAACGCAGACCCAATGCAGACCTGGGATTGCGCAGTAACTTGTTGAGACTTACTTAGCCATCCAGCAGATAGAACCCCTCGAGAGCTGTGAACCCACCTGCAACTCATGGCGGTGTTGGGATTGCCTTTACTTGCCGATAGGGTAAGTGGACACCACTCGCTCAGTTCTGAACGGCGACGTCAACTGGAGGGAGCAATATGGCAAGGCAGTTCGGGCGTGCTGCACTTACAGCTCTCTTGTTTGCAGTGCTCATGATGCTCGTGGCTGCTTCAAATTGGAAAACATTGCCCTTACATCCACGTTCAAGATTGAGTTCTCAGCCGAAGGCTATGAACCTGCATCGTCCGAAATCCATAGGGATCCTAGTCCGGCGAAGAGTGAATGGGAGTACTGGTTTGGTGTGGATTTGAAACAAGAGACACTCGTCAAGTGATAAGATATAGGTGATGTTTTTTTGAGGAGGAAATCACGTGAGCAACAACCCCCTGCCACTGGTCACCATAGAACTAGACGATGGCGCCACGATAGAGGCGGAGTTATATCCGGACATTGCACCAAACACAGTGAACAGCTTTATAAGCCTTATCAACAAGGGTTTCTACGATGGACTCACGTTCCATCGAGTGATTCCGGGCTTCGTGATCCAGGGCGGGTGCCCTGAGGGAATTGGAACCGGGGGTCCTGGCTACCAAATTCGGGGAGAGTTTACGGACAACGGCTTCAAGAATGACCTCAAGCATGTGCCCGGGGTTCTCTCCATGGCTCGTTCCGCGCGTCCCGATTCAGCGGGTTCGCAGTTCTTCGTCATGTTAGGCACATCGCCCCATCTCGACGGCGGCTATGCAGCCTTCGGCAAAGTCGTTTCAGGCTACGAAGAAGCCAAACGCATCGCGTCGGTCCCATGCGATCGGAACGACAAGCCCTTGTCTCCCCAGAGGATGAAGAAGGTTACTGTGGAGTTGTTCGGAGTCGAGTATCCGGAACCCGAAACCCTGTCCGACTAGGGCAAACGGGTTTTCAAACACAGGCCCCGCAGACTCCATGACCTATGGAAAGCTGCGGGGCCGTTTTTCAACTCTTGCACAGCCGCATGCTGCGGCCGCTGCGCCATTGGTCATAGGCCTTCCACCATCTCATCGATGCGTTCGGCAAGAGACTTCTCTAGAAAGCATGCCCACATTAGGACGTCTTAGCTTAGCTTAGCTTAGCTTCGCTTCTTCTCTCGGTATTCAGCCTGGCTATGCCTGACGCTGTAGCTTTGGGAACGCAAGTCTTTGCGAGTCTCGCTTTGTGTCGCAAGATCGGCATCCTCGGTAATCTGCTCCGCGAGTGTTTGCAGAAGATCGATTTCGCTATCTATTGTGCTGCACGGCGTCGCAACGGAACGTTTGAGACTCTGCAACGTTGCCAGGCGATTCTCCAGGATAGTTCGTGCCTCGCGGTAGTTGCCGGTGTCCATGGCCTCAGCGCTCTGGTCCTTGGCGATTGCTGTTTTCGCAAGCTCGACTACTTTGATGGCTTCGAAGTTCGGTTCCCGGGGCTCTGCTGCGCCCGGGGCGGCGGAAAGCTTCGCTGTTACCTCAAAACTCGTATCTGCTAGATCATGGTATGCGTCGGTGTACGACAGAACAATGCGCAACACGGGGTGCTCCCCCTCGGGCAGCGCGGGGTGGGTTATCTCTACAGCTAGCCACTTCTCTTCGTCGCGGAACATGTCGGGCAGCAGCAGCGACGCGTTGCCATCGGAGAACGATGGCCTGTAGCCGAGGACACCCGTGACTTTGCAACCTGATAGCCCATGCACCTTGAGAGTGATGCCTTGTGCGACTACTGACAGCAGTCCTTTGAGTTCGGCAGAGAATACGCCCGGGATGTCTTCTGCATCTTTGACGTAGTAATAAGATCCGCCGCCCGCTTCAGCCAGCGCGATCAGCAGGTCTTCATCGAAATCAAGACCAACCCCTACAGTGGAGAGGGATACGCCCTTCTCCAGCATTGAACCGGCTTTGGCGGAGAGGACGTCAGGGTCAGTTACGCCCACGTTCGCCATCCCGTCGGTGAGCAGAAGCGCTCGGTTGACCTGGCCGGGCCGGCATTCGCGGAGGGCTTCTTCGTATCCTCTGAGCAGGCCGCCTGAAAGGTTAGTGCTCCCTCTTGGCCAGATGGAATCGACGGCTGCCTTGAAGATATCTTTGTTGGTGACCTTGTGGGACGGGAATACTACGTCCGCCTTGTGGTTGAAGATCGTAAGCGACAGAACATCAGACGCTCCGATCTGCTCTACCAGGAACTTTGTTGCCTGTTTCACTTGTTCAATGGGCTGTCCACTCATGGAACCGCTCCGGTCGAGCACTGCACTGATGTTAAGCGGCAGACGCTCCGGATCGGCCTTGCCACAGGCCTCATCGGCCGATTCGCCCGTCTGCCCGGAGCCTGCAGCCGAGAGTTCGATCACAGCCCAGAGCTTTCCGGGCCTGTTCACAGGGAGAATGCCGTGGGATAATCCGATTTGGGCTTGAATCGAACTTGCAATATCTCCAGTATTCTGATGACTCAATTTGAGCCCTCCATTTCATTATCTGTGAAGCTGTCCCTACCTAATACATACTGATTGTCCTCGATTCAACCTTCTTTTCGGCGTGTTGCCTGTCTCAGAACGGCCAATGACAGCTTGGGCGCCACGGTGTACTCATGTGAAATCGGGATGAGCACGGGATACCCAAAAATCAAATTGAGGAGACAGCTGCGAGGATTCATGAGCCGGCTTGTGGACTGGCTATAGGAGCTGCGCGTGTGATG
>DMOT01000221.1 GCA_003456765.1 Bacillota bacterium | reverse complement strand
GATGAAAGATCTCATCCAGACTGGCACGACCTGGGACTCCCCATAGGCGTCAACATAGTGGATCGCCCTGGCGTAGGCACCCATGGCCCAGAAACGTGAAAGAGCTAGAGCGCCAAAAGCAAACACTACAGAAATGGCCGCTGCTCCCATTGAGGCAATTATGCTAAACGCCCCGGCTCCGATTGCCACCAGGAGTCCCGCAGCTACTGCGCCAAGCGCGATGACGCCTGCCGAGATCGCCCCGAACACCACGACACCCAGAGCCACAGATCCCATAGCTACGCGTCCAATAGCGACATCTCCGACAGCAATGATTCCCCTTGCCACACTCTTCTTACCAGCCTTGTTATGCCCCGTGGCCATATGCACGAGCGGCCAGTCTCCGATCTTGGCTGCAGATTGAACATCGAAACTCCGAACCTGCTGGGCATATGCTATAGCATTAAAAATCCCATCCTGTCGCAATCATCTTCATAGGCCTCCATGATCTCTGCGGCGATCTTCCGGGGATGTCCAAGGTCCTCTAGCACTTCGTCGATGGACCTTTCCCGGATAGCCTCGGCGATGTGGGCCGTGAGATCCTCAGCAACCTGTTGCCTGTACTCATTCTTGAGATAAAGGTTGCGCATGACCGCATGAACATAACCCCGAACCCGATCATCCCCTGTCATCTGACCTATCCCCCCGTCCTTCGCCGATCAAGGCAGTAATAAGGCGCGCGTAGTCGAGCCACTCCTCGCGCAGCCGGGCAAGGAGCCTCTGTCCTTCAGGCAGTATTTAATAGTATTTGCGGAGAACTCCACGGCCTTCTGGCTTCTCCCAAACACCTTCGATAGCTTCCGCATCCTCCAAACGGTAGGGCGCCGGGTAGAGCGAACCCTCCTTGAGGTCGATTCGCCCTTCCGTCTGCTCTTTTATGCTGTTCATTATCGCGTAACCATACGTGCTTTGCCTGGAGATAATACTCAGTACAACTAGGTCGAGGGTCCCGCGGAGCAGTTCCTTGTCCGGTCCACTCACTCTGGCATCACCACACCATCTGTTCTTCGCGTCATATACATAGACTGCCTAAGTACAGAGCGATGCATAATATGCGCGGTGTCAATGCCGCGATAGGTATGGATTCATGATCCGCAAGCTGACAGGCCGAATACAGCAATCTTCATACAGACGACGGGGACGACACCCGAACAGCTTCCGGTGGGATATCCGCCAACACATGGGGTGGCGGCTGGGCAAACCGAGCCAACCCAAGCAACCGCCCCGGAATGCGCCCGCAGGCTTCGACCTAGCAAGATAGCCATATGCTTGACTACCCCCATCAAGTGACGCCTTCTGAGATGGATCCTGTTGACCATGAGCAAAACGCAATGGTACACTGTGAGCATGAAAGTGTACCCGGTTGGGGTTGAAGACGTGAGCCCTAAGGAGCAAAGCCAGTAAGGGTCAGCAGAGGCTCGGTTCCGTCAAAGCTTTTGTGCTGTGTTGAAGAAGCCAGCTGCCAGATCAGACCCGTCATGCTTCCTCCAGCCGATCACAGAACCCTAATGCATCTTGCACCAATACCGGTGAAATAGTACACATGCCCGTGTGGAATGAGGTGAATAGCGGTGGGTAAAACGAAACATGCGCCCCCTTCCCCTGAAGTATGGAAGGAGCTCTACGAGGCAGCTGCACGGTTCAGGAGTATTGAGAGTTGGAATTGGCTCTACGATTCGTCCACATTTGGCGTTCAAGACCCTGTCACCAAAACAGTGGCTTACTGCTCAGTAATGGGTGCCCTCGGCGAACTTCACGGCCTGGTGGCATATCTTGGCGCCGAGGGACTCCTGGTGCTCGAAAAGACTGCACTTGACGGAGTCGATTACAACGACATAAATCTGGGCAAAGACGTAAGGTGCCTCATGGCCACCTTCGAGAGCAGACGCCATTTGGACAAGCCCGACCTGAAAGTCATCCGCCAGCTTGGCCTCTCCTTCCGCGGCAAGCACAACTGGCCAAAATTCAGAAGCTACGAACCGGGATTCTTCCCCTGGTATCTGAACGAGCGGGAGGCGATCTTCCTGACAGCGATCCTGCAGCAAGCTGTAGATGTGTGCCTTCGCGCCAAGGACGATCCAGATCTGGTGCTCATGGCGGATGGAAGACCCTATCTCGTAAGAGTGGCTAAGCTAGAGGACGGTGATATTGTCTGGAAAGACCAGAAGATGCTGCCCGAGCCACCGCCTGAACCCGATGTGGACACATCTACCCACATTGATGAACTGCAGTTGGCCAAGATTCGGAATTTGGCAAGGACAACAGATGATGTTTGGGATGCTGATGTGTTCTATACCCCCGCTTGCATCCAAGAGGATCCGAAATCCCGGCCCCGCTATCCCCTAATGAGCTTGTGGGTGGATCACAAGACGGGCCTGATACTAGGGTCCGAGATGGCAGAGCACAGCGACTACAAACAAGCATTTGTTGATCAGCTGATCAATATCGTGGAGCAAACCAAAGTGAGGCCTCGCCAGATAAGAGTGAAGCGCGAGAGTGCCTATCGCCTTTATCAAAAGGTCGCCTCCGGGCTTGGCATAACCATTCGCCAAGTGCAAAACCTCGGCAGAATTGAGAGCATCCAGTTTGAACTGGCCGATTTTCTGGCGCAGCACTAGTGCAAAAGGGGACCTGAGGTCAACTCAACTCCCTTCTATCGGGC
>DMOT01000005.1 GCA_003456765.1 Bacillota bacterium | reverse complement strand
AACTTTCATTGTTCCGATGTATACGAAACCGTAGTCGGGACTATCTATGTGCGTCTCGAGCATATCGGACGGCTTGACCTTGCCGTATGCCACGGGCACGTCCAGCTTCTCAGGCCGTATGACCTCGAGGAAGTCCTCGCGTTCAGTGTCAGATACGCTGGGCTGAATGAAGGCGTTGAACGACACAGTCCCGCCTGCCTTGTCAGGCAGATAGACATTTCCTGCCCTGAAATAGGGGAGCCCTGTTAGATGGCCCTGGATGTAATCGCCTGACGCCCTGACTATCTCAGTAGTAGTGCCCATCTGGGACGTGAACTTGATGTTGGCAAAGACTGATCTGTCGGACCCCACCATCCGCAATATGCTCAACCCTTTAGGGACCTTGACAGTGATGTGCTGGATGAGAGGCGTGAAACCCCATCTGTCGGTCTCATGGCTCAACTCCGCCAGATCAGCTTGAACAGGGCTTTTGTAGCTGGAGGTAAATAGCGTGGGGCCTAAAGGATACGACACGATGCTAAGCGGCACATCTACCAGCCGATCTGTTGGGTACAGCCAGGCGTGCCAGTCCATCTCAAGGATGCCGCCCTCTGCGTGAGGCAGAATCAGGGGATCCGACCGGTAGTAGACCTTGCCCGTGTCTTTGCCCTGATACGGTGAGCCACCGCACTGCACCAGCGTCGCTCCTGCTGCAGGAAGCACAGTGACGGGCGAGTTCGGGGTGAAGTCGAGGTCCGAGATGACGATCCGGTCTCGCTTGGTCGCGAATCTCATCCACCGGAAGCCGGGCGGCACGTCCACGGTGTACTTGCCTATCGGAGCGAAGCCCCCGTTCTTGTCACCTAGTACGTTGTCCACTGAGTCCGCCAGGGCCGCTTTGAGGCCGGTTGTTTCCTGAGCCGCACTGGGAGGATACTTGATGGACAGACTTTCGTCCAGGACGCCGTCTCCGGCGTAAACCCTCATGTATGCATTAAAGGAGATCTTGCCGCCGAACGGATTGGGTATGTATATGTCACGGATTGTCCAGTATGTCTTCTTGTCGGTGTTTCCCGCATATATGCTGGCTGAGCCCAGCGCAACGACATCGCGTGACCCATTGAACATGGGGTCAGCCAGGAACACCCTGCTCGATGAGGTTTGCAGAACCTGATGGCCCTTGGGCACAGCGACGGAGATCTTCCCGATCTCGATGAATCCTCGGGCAGGGTCATCACGCCTCATCTCCGCAAACGGACCGGGAGTGCCGGCTGTGGTCCCCCTCTTCTCGGAAAGCTTCTCCGAGGGGTTAAGCCAGGTCCACACCTCAAAGGAGTAATCAATCTGCTTCTCGTCTTGCCTGGTTTCTACGTACAGAGTGGCCTCAAATGTGCCTCCTGCGGCGCTGGGCAGGCGCCACCAGCGGCTGCCATCGTAGTAAGGACGGTCGGTTTCGGCGCCCCACTTGATGTAATGCCCTTCCCCGAAATAGCCGAGGACAGGCGCGCACAATGCGCGCGCAGGAATCATCAGCACGACGGCCATCAACATCAGGGCAATAACCGTAGTAAATGCGGGTCTTGCTTTCATCTTGCCTTTCCTCCTTGTATCGAGTTCAGTTGATAATCACAGGTACGATGCCGGTTTCATGGCGAAATTGCTCTACGATCCTCTTAACCTGCTCGTCATCGATAGCTGCCTGGAGAAGCCGAGCGCTTTGCACACGCTTGTCCGTGCCGTAGGTGAGCGTGATTGAATTGGGCCCGATTTCTACAGCCTTCAGGAAGATGCCATCCTGATTGAACTTGATGACTCTTGAGTCCAGCAGAATGCCGAAGTATGAGACGAATATATCGATAGTCTCTGCCTCCTCCGGTTCTGCCGCGGCACCGGCTGTGTCGCAGATAGTGGCGGTACGGATGTGCAGGATCTGGTTCTCCACGATGAGCTGCGCTATTTTCCGTCTACGATGTTCTTGGGCCCACAAAGCCGCCATGCATGCGCTTGCCGGAAGGCTGACGGTCAAGAGTATCCGAGCTTGACTCTCGTGCACCGTTCTGCTGCAAGCAAGAATCAGAAGGCTGACTGCTATTCCAATGCAGGCAGCAGTCGCGAAGACATAGCTTCTTTGCCTTATGGCCTTCAAGGATACCCCCCTCTTTACGGCAAACGCTTACCTGTCAAGGAAGAGTGTAATAGCTTGTGCGCAAAAAGCCATCACCCGAGTCGGGTAATTATTGAGTAATCAGCACGAAAAGCCCCCACCTTTTTCGGGTGGGGGCTCGAAATCGCTGTGATTCTCGCTGTTTTGCTATTTCCTGGGTGTTGTGTCTGCAGTCGCAAATACTATATCGATAGGCTCTTCGCGGCTCCGGATACCCAATTTGGAGTAGATGTTCTTTACATAGTACTTTACCGTGTTTTCGCTGATGAACAGCTCGCCGGCGATCATTTTGTAGGTCTTTCTTTGAAGGAGCAAGGACGCGACCTGGCGTTCGCGTTCTGAAAGGCTTTCAAATGCTGCCGGTTGATCGGCCGGCGTGCTCTCTTGCCATGGCGATACCTCTGAGAACATCACCAGATAGGCATGGTCCTGTAGCAGAGAGCAGAGACGCTTGTGCAGAGGAGGCAAGAGGGCAAGGGTCACGCATACTACAGCCAGTGCCAACATCGTTGGGTTGAAAGCTTGCGTTCCTGCCGAAGAAATGGCATTACCGATCAGCCCTCCAATCAGCACGCCCAGCACATTGGCGGATAGCCCAATTCCAAATACTGTTGCCGGATTCTTGCAAAAGTCCAGCATCTCGCCGAGAATGCTCCACCAGAACAGATCATATATACCGCAAGCGCCCAGCATCAGTGTGTTGACAACAAGATAGCTCATGGCTGAGCGGTCCAGGAACACGAATGCGATAAAGGAGAAACCGATCATTGCGAGAGCCACATAAAGCATGTAGGTGCGGTTTGTTTTGAGGGCCGGGTTTCTCATGGCATAGACGGCGACGACATACGGAATCGCCCAGTACCAGCTTGTTAGCCATTCGTTGTGCGCAAAGGCGGGGTTTATCACCTGGTACATCAGTCCCGAGTTGATGGTGATAACGAGAATGAAGAGGCATAGCAGTGCGAGAGATCCGGCTATGTTAACGGGTTCTTCTTTGGCGACGGCTGTGTCGCCGGGAGCTGCGTCATTACCAGTGGGAAGACGCAGCGCAAATATGAACGCGCCCGAAAGCGCCAACATGGATAGAGCCAGCCCGATACGGGGCGATAGGTGGATGGCCGCCATGTTAAGTGGAATCATAAGCACGTTGGAACATATGAGGACGTCTGCGGCTGTTCTTGTGCGCTCGTTTCTCGGCGTACCGCTCTTGAAGTAGAAGCCCCATGCCGCTACGCAGCCCCCGGCCAGGGAAGAGCTTATGATGACCCCCGGGCGCCATAATACGGAGGGCGGGAAGAAGAAGATTGCGGATGCAGCAACAAAGAAAGCATACGAGCATAAAAGGAGCCGCCTTGCCGCCTCCTTTGTCTTGATGAAAAAGCCGCATAGAAACAACCCGGCAAAGCTGGCAGCAACCCCGCCAAAGACCATAGGGCCTGGGCTCACGCCAAAGGCATCTGAGAGGGCATACAATATTTGTCCTTCGAAGAGGAATGCCAGCATCCAGGAGGAAAACAACGAAACAACGATAATAGATAGCTTCCGTTCATCCAAAATGACATGTAATGCTCCGTTGTCTCTCCCATCAGCCATTTGGCCACCTCTTTCCTGAGCAGCATCGATTCTGATAGTATGGGTGCTTCGCGGCATACCGACATTATTCGACCATAAGAGCCAGGAACCTGCCGGGAGATTTCTCAAAAGCGGTTTTGGGCATGCGTGCCCATCTCTACTCTCGCTGCATTCCCGCAATTCCCTTCAGGTAGCGTTTCTGGAGAAGCAGAAAGAGGATTATCGGCGGAAGGCTGCCCATGACGGCTGATGCGAAAAGGTTCGCCCAGTGAGTCTGGTCGGCGGCGATTTGTGTAGCTACAGCAACCTGGACCATCCGATACTTGCTGGAGAACGCTGCTATCAGTGGCCAGAAGAGCGAATTCCATTGGAAGAGGAACATCATTACCGCTGCTGTGGACAGGGCAGGCAGTGACATCGGCATCACGATCTGCCAGAATATCCGCCACCATGACGCCCCGTCGGTTCGCGCTGCTTCAAGCAACTCGGATGGTATCCCCTCAAAGGACTGCTTGAAAAGGAATATGGCAAGTCCGTTCCCCACAGCAGGAAGTATCAGCGCTGCCCGGGTGTTGATCAGCCCCAGATCGCTGACTACCTGGTGGAGTGGTATGACGATTGCGTCAAAGGGCGCGATGAAGGTTATGAGAATGATGACGAATACCAGGCGTTTGCATGGAAAGTCGAACCTGGCCAGGGCGAACCCGGCCATCGAATTGACGACCAACCCCAGCGCGACGGTGACGGCAGAGACCAGAAAAGTGTTGGACATGGCCTGCCCGAAGTCGAGCCTGGTGAAGATGTTGGCGAAATTGGCGACGGTGAGTTCGCCAGGGAAGAAGGTTTGCCACGAAATGGGTATGGCGTACTGATAGAGGGAGCCTGCAGGTCTCAACGAAGATGCTGCAACCCACCAGAGAGGCAGAAGATAGATGACAGCAACAGCCAGAAGCAGAGCTTCACGGGGGATTGCTGTGACTACTCTGCTTGCCCTGGGGTTTAGCCTGGGAAAGCGTGGACGAAGCCTGCCGCTTGCGGTGCACTCAGGTTGAGACGTCGCCTTTGCACGCAATTTGGTTGTGTTGCCGCACTTCTGGTTATCCAGTTTCACTCACTCCTATCTCGCTGCGGCGCCTTCTTGCAGT
>DMOT01000244.1 GCA_003456765.1 Bacillota bacterium | reverse complement strand
CTGAGAGGCGTCCTGCAGGCGGAGGTTGGCAAGACAGACAAGCGTGACCGGAAGCCTTGGGGTTAGGCAGTGTTTCGCGGTATTCACTGTTGCATCAGCAACCGAGGCCCTGGCATGGGTGAACAGAAAGCGCTATCATTTGATAGCATTTTAGCCTAGGTGATGATACATCATATATAGGGATGGAGTGCGGCCGCGTGTCAGATAGGACAACCCCGGTCAGCGATATTAGGCTGTCCCTGGCGCAAATCAAGCGTGAGACAACAAAGCCCAACAGGTTTGCTTTCGTGAGACGCAAGGAGAGCATAGACTGCCTGGCTAATCTGGGCTTTAGCATCAAGGCTGCTCAGAATGAGATCATATCCTTGACCTATCAGGATTATGATAGGGGGCCGTTGCCAGACCATGACCAGACAAGTCCGGGATCGATCTGGGAGTTCATCAAGAATGTGGACGGCATCGAGGTCTACATCAAGCTCAAGCTGGATCCGAATCGGGGATGTGTGTGTCTGTCCCTCCATAAATCGGAGGGTCCGGTTATGCTGCGGCATCGGCATGATCCTTAGCCAATGAGGAGGGGTTGAGCAATGCGCGCCTGCTGCGACGTGTGTGGCACAGAACGGGATTGTCGAGTTGTGCAACGAGACGAGACCTATCCTGTGAAGGGTGACCCCATCACGGTTAGGGCTCAAGTAATGGTCTGCAACGAATGTGGCGAGGACCTGTTCAATGCCAGGTTGGACGATGGTAACCTTGAGCGTGCTTTCCAGGAGTACAGACGGATGAAGGGGCTTCTGGCGCCCAAAGACATCATCGCCATCAGAGAAAAGTACGGTTTGTCTCAGCGAGGTTTGGCTGCGTTGCTCAGCTGGAGCCCTGCCACAGTTGCCCGTTACGAAACGGGTGCGTTGCCGTCAGTCCCTCACAATGAACAGATCCGTCGATTTCGGGATGATGTTGACTACGCCAGAGAGTTGTTCGGGGCCAGGAAGGATCACCTCGGCAGGCTGGAGAGATCTAGAGTGGAAAGCATGCTTCGGCAGCTTCCAGAGGATGACCCGCCCCAAGACCTTCTTCTGCAGTATCTCATGAGCAAGTATTCGGCTCAGGAAGACGAGTTTCGTGGGCGCTGCCAATTCGATGTTGACAAGGCCGCCAACATGATTGTGTTCTTCGCCAGCAATATGAGGAATGTTGTCAAGTCCAAGCTCCTGAAGTTGCTGTGGTATGCGGACTTCGTTGCTTATAGGCGAGCTTTCAAGTCAATAAGCGGGATGGCCTATTGCCACAACTACTATGGACCTATTCCGATGGAGCACGAAGTGCTGATTTGGCATATACAGTCCAATGGAATGATCGATCTGAAGCCACATGACAGCGGAAAGGGCGATTGTGTGGAGGCCATAGCCCTGTTTGACGATAGCCTGTTCACTGGTGAAGAGCTGCAAGTGCTGAGGGATGTATGCGCTAGATTCAGAAGCGCCACTGCAACAGGAATGACCAAGGTCTCTCATCGCGAAGATGCATACGTGCGCACTCAGATGAAGGAGCCTATCTCATATGACTACGCGATGAACCTGAAGGCTATTCAATAGCATGCCGGGCTAACAATGCGACCGGTTAACCCGAGAGGATATGCCGGCGGTTCGGAGGTAACACCTTCGGGCTGCTGGCTTTTTGCTGGAGATGGATTGATGGCGCTGCCGGGGACAGACATTGAACTCGCTCTTCACTTCTGCATCCTCGATATCGTCTTGTTCCGCATAGACCAAGTCAGTGGTGGGCATTGACACCAGTGGCAATGGCAAGCGCTAAACAGGACACACAATCCTGGATGTCCATGGTCCAGGCAACAGGCCCCCTCGGCCGGCCAGCATGGGGCTTGGCGTGGACCGTTGGATAATTACGACGGACGATAATTATGGGGTGCAAATATCCTCGTAATTATGGAATCGGGCTTTATTCTGAAATAGGCGTGAGCGGTTGGGATGCATGCCTTGCCGGATGCCATGCCGAGTTTGCCCAGTCAAGGCTTACTCCGGCTTCAGTGAAGATCTGCAAGTATGGAACGTACGCGAAACGCCGACGCCGTTGCTTTCCGGTGATCTCTTGTGGCAACCCCAGTTTCACGAACCGCGCTATGGTGTTGTTGGCGGTGGCAAACCCAATATCGGACGTAACTGTTCGATGGTCGAGTTCAATCGCAGTAAGTAGCCAAGCGAGCCCGGAATACGCAGAAAAAGCGGCATTATGCTACAAGATTCCATACTTAAACACAGTCCCGGAATTAACGGATTAATCGAGAGGCGGTTGACATTCAAAGAAACCATATCTATAATTGGATTAACGAGAAAAACGATTGCGCAAACGTTTTACTACAGTAAGCGCACTGGGGACGACAATGTTAGCATGTTCGATGGATCGGAGGGGCACACATGGCGATTGATTTGTCGTACTACAGGAAGGAGTTCCCCGCGGTTGAGGTTGCGGTAAATGGCTACAAGGCAGCATATTTCGACAGCGCGGGAGGAACCCAATTCCCGAAACAGGTCATTGATGCAATGGTAGGATATTGCGAACAGGGAAACGCGAATATTCACGGATTTTACCTTACTACAATCCAGACTGACGAGATGCTCCTGAAGGCGCGTGAAGCTATGGCTGTTCTTCTAGGCGCAAAGTCCCGCGATGAGATCGCCTTCGGAGCCAACATGACTACATTGAACTTCTCACTGTCGCGAGCTCTGGCAAGAGACATGAAACCTGGAGACGAGATTATCATCACAGATCTTGACCACGAAGCAAACAGAAGTCCATGGATGGAGTTAGAAGAGCAGGGCATCGTTGTTAAGTCAGTGCCCGTTCGCACTGAGGATTGCACACTAGACTACGATTGGCTGCGGCGAGAGATCAATCCCAGAGTGAGGGTTGTAGCTGTAGGTTATGCATCCAACGCAGTTGGCACAGTAAATGACCTCGAAACAGTGATAAAACTGGCCAAATCAGTAGGCGCCACCACAGTTGTCGATGCTGTCCACTATGCCGCACATGGACCTATCGATGTTCAGTCCCTCGGCTGTGATTTCCTCCTCTGCTCTGCATACAAGTTCTTCGGCCCGCACATTGGCGTTCTATACGGAAAAACCGAAGCCTTTGAATGCCTCAAGACATACAAAGTGCGTCCGCAAAGCCCCAACCCTCCCAACAAGATTGAAACCGGCACACTGAACCATGAAGGAATAGCTGGCAGCATCGAAGCGGTAAACTTCATTGCTGGTCTTGGTGATGTGGTGCTTGGCGATGACGGACAAGAACACAACCTCAGAGATAGAGTGGTTGCAGGGTACCGAGCTCTGGAGGAGTACGAGCGTCCATTGTTCAGGAGGCTTGTGGATGGGCTCCGAGGGATTGACGGAGTGACCCTTTATGGGCTTCCGTGGAACGGTTCGCGCACTCCTACTGTGGCCTTTACTGTTGACGGGGTACATGCGTCAGATGTTGCGCGCCATCTTGGAGATGTTGGCGTGTTTGTCATGTGTGGCGATTTTTATGCGACCAAACTGATTGAAGTATTGGATCTAGTCGAAAGGGGCGGCGTCATTAGGGCGGGACTTGCTCCCTACAACACGGTCGAAGAAGTAGACCGGCTGTTGGCTGCAGTCGAAGAAATCGCGTCGAGGTGAGCTGACAGCAACAGAAACAATGGTGAAAGGAGGGTTCCTAGTGGATTCCGCGATCATACAGATGGAAGACGTTCACAAGTGGTATGGCCACCTGCATGTGCTTCGAGGAATCAACCTATCAGTCCAGCCTGGCGAAGTAGTCGTATTGATTGGGCCTTCTGGATCCGGCAAATCCACACTCCTGCGTTGCTTAAATGGCCTTGAGCCTATTCAAAAGGGCAATATTGTTGTAGACGGCATACAACTGAAAGGTCAGAAGAACCTGGTAGCGCTCAGACGTGAGGTAGGGTTTGTATTTCAATCTTTCAACCTCTATCCGCACATGACAATATTGGAGAATGTTGTCCTTGCGCCAATGAAGGTGCGTGGAGTTAGTAGACGCGAAGCGGAAGATACGGCGATGCGCTACCTTGAGAGGGTCGGAATCAAGGATCAGGCTAGCAAGCGCCCGATTGCCTTGTCAGGCGGGCAGC
>DMOT01000287.1 GCA_003456765.1 Bacillota bacterium | reverse complement strand
TTGTTATTGAGACGACGGCCGCCCACAAGTCCCACCCTGGCCCGCGCGTCGGCGGCCGAAGATGTTTATAAGAAACAGGCCAAGAGGGAACTCCTGCACTGACAAGAATCAGAATAGTCAAGATGTAAGGGATCATCTGGATTATCTCGACAGCCAGCGATATCTGAGCTGTCTGCATTCGCATCTGTATGGCGTCTGTAAATGAAAACAGGAAGCTGGCGCCCAAGCCCCCGAGGGGATTCCAACCGCCGAATATGCATGCCGCCAGGGCCATGTAACCGCGCCCAGCCGACATGTCTTTGCTAAACCAATTGAGCTGAGCAAGGGAGAGATATGCTCCTCCCAGCCCTGCCAAGCATCCACTGAGAATCACGCAAAAATACTGTATTGCATGGACGTTGATGCCCACTGTATCGGCTGCCTCCGGGTGCTCGCCTGTCATCCTGATGCGAAGCCCCAAAGGCGTCTTGAACATCAAAACCCAACCTAGAAAAATCAGCACAAAACTGATGTACACCAGAGGCGAATGAGTACCGAGAATCGTCCCGAGAACCGGGACATCGCACAGCCCAGGCACTGACCAGGTTCCGAGACCAGCAACGAGATCGGATGCGCCTTTGCGCTTCCATATCACCTGCATCAGCCATGTTGTGGCGCCCGAGGCCAAGATGTTTATTCCCACCCCGGTTACAACGTGATCCGCCTTGAGCCGGATGGCAAATACCGCAAGGAGGGCGCCGACAAGTCCGCCGCCGACAATCGCAAACAACACTCCCAGCCATGCGTTTCCCGTAAGGTGGGACCCGAGCACACCACAGAACGCGCCTGTGAGCATCATGCCTTCAATCCCGATATTGACCACTCCGGACCTCTCGGAGAAAGCCCCGCCCATAGCGGCCAGGGCTATTGGTGTCGCCATCCTGATAGTAGCAGCCAGGTTATTCACATTGAAAACTATGTCCATAAATCCGCTCATGCCCTGCCACCGCCTTCTCCGGAACTGCTCCTTCGCCTGAAAAACATACCGGCTAGAGCCGGTGCAGCCACAAACAGTATCACAAGTCCCTGCACCATAGTCATGAGCTCCATGGGTATCCCTGCAAAGAGCTGCATCGACTGGCCTCCCGATTGAAGTGCTCCGAAAAGAATGGCCGCAGGGATCACCGCCCACAGGCTTTCGCCGGCAATGACTGCTACCGCAATCCCGGTGAAACCGTATCCGGGCGAGAAGTATGGAATGAAGCGGTACAGGGTTCCCATTGCCTCCGCAGAGCCGGCAAGACCGGCTACTGCTCCGCTGATCATCATGGCTTGAACAGTTCTCGTGCTCACATTCACCCCGCCGTATTCGGCAGCATGCGGGTTCTTGCCGACAGCCTGTATCTCGTAGCCAAGCACACTCCTGCGTATCACTTGATTAAGAAGCGCCACAGCAAGGACTCCGATTATTACGCCAAGCGAAACCCGGGTCCCTGGAATAAGCTCAGGAAGTCTCGAACCGAGGGGAAGCAGAACAGTCTGATCTACCGGGCCCGGGTCCCTGAAGTAAGTTTTCACCAGGAAGGTTGTGAGGAACGTGGCTACGTAGTTAAGCATGATTGTGGTGATGACTTCATGCGCTCCCAGCTTCGCCTTGAGGTATCCAGGCACAAACCCGAATGCGGCTCCTGCGCCTGCACCTGCTAGAAGCCCCATAGTCACCCTCAGCACCGGCGGCAGCCCTCCAAGGGCCAGAGGAACTACGGCAGACGCCAAGGCGCCAACATACAGCTGTCCTTCAGCGCCCACATTGAACAAGCCGCACTGAAAAGCAAATGCCACTGCAAGTCCTGTGAAAAGCAGCGGAGTCGACATCACCACAGTGGTTGCAAGGCTGTACACTCCTCCAAAGGCGCCCATGAAAAGATTGTAATATGCCTCCTTGACGCTATAGCCGGAGGCACCTATCAGAATAGCTCCTATCAGCAGCGCCAGAAAGACTGCGACCGCTGAATACGCAAACCTTGAAAACCCGGGACGGGCAAGCCGTTCGATACTCTTCTTTGACAACTTGCCTGACGTATCATCTGAAAGGTCCATCGATCACACCCCGTTCCTCTGCCCTGTCATAAGAAGGCCCAACTCCTGCTCGGTGTATTGGCTGGCCCGGCGCATGTCGATTATTTGGCCTTCATACATAACCGCTATCCTATCTGACAGCTCAAATATCTCGTCCAGCTCTGCGGATATGAGAAGAACTGCTTTGCCTCTGTTGCGGCTGGCAAGTATCTGCTCCCTGATGTAATGGGTTGCCCCTACATCCAACCCGCGCGTAGGTTGGGCCGCGATCACAATACTGTGGGGACGGGTCAGCTCTCTTCCTACCACGAGTTTCTGCTGGTTCCCCCCGGACAGGGAGCCAATAGGCTGATCGATCGACTCAGAGCGCACATCATATAGATCGATTATGCTCTCTGCATGTTCCCGCACTACATCCTCTTGGATAACGCCGCGTGAGCTGAAATATGCACTATGTTGCATGCCAAGCACGGAGTTCCTCGTCAAGCTGAAAGAGCTTACCATGCCCCGTCGGAGCCGATCAGATGGGATGTAGGCAACACCCTTGTCCCTTATCCTTCTAGTGTCAAAGCCCGTTACATCCTGGCCATCGATGATCAGCCTGCCCTGGCTCGGCCTCCGCAATCCAGTCACGACTTCCTCGAGCTCAAGCTGGCCATTTCCATCAACGCCCGCTATCCCTAGGATCTCGCCGCGTCTCACAGCCAGATCCACACCACTCAGCCGGGCGCGGCTGCCCCTTCTTCCAGCCGCTGAAATGTCTTTGAGCTCAAGCGCAATCATCTCGTGTGCCGGTATGCGCTGGTCGTCATGTATGGGAAGGCTGCGCCCTACCATCATCTCTACCAGCTGATCGGACGTGGCGTCAGCCGTATTCACGACACCCACAGTCCTGCCATCGCGCAACACAGTCACTCTGTCGGAGATCTCCATAGTCTCCTTGAGCTTGTGCGTAATGAATATGATTGTAGTTCCTGAAGCCCTGAGCGCGCGCATCACAGAAAAAAGCTCGTCCACTTCAGGGGGAGTGAGGACGGCAGTAGGCTCATCCAGGATCAGAACGCGCGCTCCTCTCATAAGAGCCTTGATTATCTCGACCCGCTGCTGCTGGCCAACGGAAATCTCCTCTACCACGGCATCCGGGTTTACCGTAAGGCCATAGCGGTGCGAAACCTTCAGGATTTCTTCGCGCGCCCTCCCGTAGTCGAGCAGACCATGTATGCGCGGTTCGCATCCGGCAATAATGTTTTCAGCAACTGTAAGCCGTTCAGCAAGCATGAAGTGCTGATGCACCATGCCTATCCCCAGGGCGATCGCATCGCGAGGGCAAGATATGGCTGCAGGCTCGCCATTCACGTAAATAAGGCCTGAATCGGCACGGCAAAGCCCGAACAATATCCTCATTAGCGTGCTCTTGCCAGCTCCATTTTCGCCCAGAAGGCAATGAATCTCGCCGGGAGAGGCGTCAAAATCCTCAGCATCATTGGCCACAACATTTCCGAAGCGTTTCGTAATGCTTTCCATTCGAACAGCATGCATCTTAAGACGAACCCCATTTCAGCATCAAACCTGGCAAGGCAGGGGGAGAGTATCCCCCCGCCCTCTGCACCCGCATGTAACTTCGACTGAATGGAAACAGGCTATTTGCCTTGAGACTTGAGCCAGGGCTCGACCTTGTCGATCTCGTCCGGAACAACAATATCGCCCGCTACGACCCGGGAGGCGAGCTTGTCAACCTGCGAAATGATATCCGCAGGAACCAGGCTCTTCGAGTAGCCAAGCGCCCTTTCCTTCAGTCCAAGCATATTGACTCCCGACTTGAACTGGCCCTTCAAAACATCATTGATGGCGATGTATACCGTTCGGTCGACGAGCTTCATTCCATTGGTCAGAATGTTGTTTGGCGCAAGGTAGCCCTGGTCCGAGTCGGCACCTATGGCGTAGCGGTTGCGCTCCTCTGCCGCCTTGATGCCGCCAAGGCCCGAACGGCCAGCTGCAAGCCACAGCACGTCGACGCCCTCGTCCAGCATGGCATTTGCCATCTCTTTGCACTTGGCCGGGTCAGCCCAATCGCCGACATATGCATGTTTCACCTCGACCCCAGGATTCACATACTTTGCCCCGGCAATATAGCCTGCGACGTTGGCGCGGATGAGCGGTATGTCCATGCCGCCAATGACTCCAACTATCTGCTTGTCGGAGACAATGCGCGGATCGCCCTTCTTTGCGGTCATAAGCCCTGCTATAGCGCCAACTACAAATCCGCGCTCCGCTTCCTTGTATACATAAGAAGCTACGTTTGGAGCGTCGACTGCCGTATCTACAATAGCGAATTTCTGATTGGGGAACCTGGCTGAAACGACCTGCAAGGCATCGGCCTGGTCGAAGCCGATGGATATTATCAGTTCGTACTTGCGAGTCTGTGCAAAACGTGTCAGCAAGGTTTCGTATTCAGCCACAGCCTGGGGTTCAACTTTGTCAAACTCTATTCCGAGCTCTTTTTCTGCCCGCTTCATTCCATCGTAGGCAGAGTCATTGAACGACTTGTCACCCAGCCCGCCTGTAGCGAACACAATAGCTACTCGCGGCTTGGCTGCGGCCGCTCCGGGCACTCCCATCCCTATCATGAGTGATAGAATCAACGCAATGCCAAGTACCGCTGAGAATTCCCTGGTTCTACTCATCTTCATAACTACCTCCCGAGTATCCATAGTCCAGCCC
>DMOT01000150.1:3247-4334 GCA_003456765.1 Bacillota bacterium | reverse complement strand
GGGATGTCGCTTCCTGCAATTGCATCCGGGGTTCAGGTAGTGGCGAGGACTGCGACGGCCAGAGCTAGCATGGTGTCTGTTTACGGCATAACTGTCGCTGCGGCCGAACTGAGAAAAGCGCTTTCGCTCAAGTCTACGCGTCTTGCAGTTGTGTCTGATACGAGGAGCGTGACTTTCACAACCACAGGCTACGGGCACGGAGTAGGGATGTGCCAGTGGGGGGCCGAGGTTCTTGCTCAAGCGGGTTGGACTTTTGATGCCATACTGAAGCATTACTACTTCGGTGCTGACATACAGAGACTGGATTAAGGCTTTGGCAATCTTGTATTCTGCAAGCTCCCGTGTTTTCTCCCGCTTGATGTTGCAATCGGAGCGCGGGCGGATCAGCTGCAAAAGGGGGAGTGGTGCGTTGCATGTTCAAATAGCATACTAGCCGAGGCCTCGGGGAAGAATTAGAACCCGAGGTGATTTTATGAAATTGCCGTTGAATAGGAGTTCTATGTTGAAGTTGGCGATTGTCGGGGTTGCATTCGTCGTGATTGGATTCTCCCTGGCCGTAATCTTTCGCAACCATCGCCAGAACCTGCCGGCTGGGACAGAAGGCCATCATGGCACTGGTTCTGAAACAGCGGCCGACAGGACAGATGCAACCAGGACCTCTCCTGACTCTGCGGGCGCACCAGTCGAGGGCGACGAGGAAGAGAAGGTCAATTCAATCGAGTCGGTGCAGAGTGGACCCAGGTTGCCTGAGACGATGGTAGTGCCTGTAAATGGCGTGGTAGTTGCGGAGTTCGGCTGGCGGCGTGATCCTGTGATGGATTACTGGAGATTCACCGATGGCATCGACATATCGTGCCTGCCTGGAACCGAGGTTCGAGCCGCCCTGTCTGGAAAGGTTGTTGACGTGGAGAGGGACGAACGCGGCGTATTGGCCATAAGGCTTGAGCACGCCGGGGGCATTGAAAGCTCCTACGAGAATCTGAGAACGGTCTGGGTCGAAGAGGGCGATGAAGTCGGGCAGGGTGCGAGTGTGGGCGACGTCGGTGTAGGCCTATTGTCATCAGAGGGGGAGAGCGTTGTCAGGTTC
>DMOT01000150.1:0-3055 GCA_003456765.1 Bacillota bacterium | reverse complement strand
CTCGACGTAACCGACCACATTCTGCAGACCCAGGCAACGGTACGCCAGACGGCACGCCTGTTCAATGTGAGCAAGAGCACCGTCCACAAGGATGTGACGGAGAGGCTTCCCTCGATAAACAAGCAGCTTGCCAGAAAAGTAAAGAAGATTCTGGATCGGAACAAGGCGGAAAGGCATCTCAGGGGTGGTGAGGCGACCAGGAGGAAGTATAGATCGGGCAACGGGCGGCAAGGGTGACCGGCGAAAGAAGAGTAGAGTAGAGCATAGCGAAGACCGGCGCAGGCAGGACCGGCCGGTCCTTCATTTGGTCTGCTTTTTTGGGGGTGCGACATGCCATCATACGTAGCGGATATTGGGATAGACTTCGGTTCAGACAATATCAGAGTGTACATGCCTCGAAAAGGTGTAGTGATAGATGAACCTTCAGTCGTGGTCTTTCACAGGGAAACCGAATTGATGCTGGATGTCGGAGACCGTGGGCGTGAGCTGCTACTTGCAGATCCCGGTTCCTGCATTCCCGTAAGGCCTTTGATTCATGGGTCAATCCGCCGTTACGATGCGGCGTTGCTGCTCATGAAGCGCATTATCTGGCGGGTGGCAGGGGGGAGAGGGTTTGCGAAACCCAGGGTGGCGGTCGCAGTTCCATCATGCCTGTCAGATGTGGAAGCGAGGGCCTGGATAACCGTGGCCACTGAGGCCGGCGCAAGAGGGGTCGTGCTACTAGAGGCGCCTATTGCGGCTGCGATCGGTGCGGAGATGGATATACTCGACGCTCGTGCGCAGATGGTAATCGATGTAGGCGCAGGCGTTACAGATATTGGAGTAGTCGCCGTTGGGGAGATCGTGCTTTCGGATCGTGTCAACACGGGCGGTCGGTCCATGAACGAAGCCATCCAGAAGCATGTCCGTTCTGAAGTCGGGTTAGTGTTGGGAGATATGGCTACGGAGGACGCGAAAATCAAGGTTGCGGTTGCCCGCGACGGATTTGAACCCCGTTGTGCTTTGGTGCATGGGAGGGACCTGAAAACAGGACTTCCTCAACAGGCCATACTTACCACTGAGGATGTGGCCGGGGCGATAGGCGGGAAGATTGAGGAGATAGTCGAGGGGATCCGATGCGTTCTTCGGAGAGTTCCTGTGGAACTTGTGATGGATATCTCCAACTGCAGAGTTGTACTGACCGGCGGTGCGTCACGCATGAGGGGGTTTTCTGACATCGTCAGCGAGCGGCTGGGCATGCCCGTTCGGACGGCTAGAGATCCGGAGTTTTGTGTCATCAGGGGCACAGGCGAGCTTCTCTCAAATGCTGATCCCAGGATGACAAAGGCCATAAAGAGTGTATGATAGATAGGAGGTTTGTTTGGATTTGCGCGCGCCATAGGAAGTGCCATGAGAGGAGCGTTATGTTTGGTGTTGGGGAAAAAGATTCTCTCCAGTATTCTGGCTTTGCTGGTTTTCATGTGGACAGGCTCGGTATTGACGGAGATGTCAGCAGAAGCGTCTCCTGTTCCAGCTTGCCCAATTATCGAAGTGAGCGATGTTGTCCCCGGCATGAGAGGTACGGGGAAAACAGTCTTCCACGGGACTCAGCCTGAGGACTTCGATGTTGAGGTCATAGCCGTACTGGATGGTGCCGGGAAGCTGAGCGACTTGATACTTATACGCGTGTCAGGCCCGGCTATTGAGGATGCAGGCGGGATAGCCGAGGGGATGAGCGGCAGTCCGGTATATGTAGACGGCAAGCTGATGGGGGCCATTGCGTATGTGTTCTCCGGAAGCGATCATTTCATGGGCATGGTTACCCCCATTTCCGACATGCTCAAAATCCTTTCATACCCCGACGCGGTTAGCGCTTCTGACGCTATGGGACGCAGGTTGACCAATCAGGCGCGGCTTGACGAGATTCGCACTGCCGCAGCCACGCCTGTCACGGTGAGCGGCCTTTCAGGGAGGTCGCTAGAAAGGCTTTCGCGGTCGCTGGAGGAGTATGGATTGACTGTCAGGCCTCGGTTTCTAGCAGCCGGCAGAGGAGGTCGGGGTTCGTCTGGTTCCAGTTCTATGCAAGATCCATGTGCTCCAGGACGAGACACGCCTGATATGGTGCCCGGTTCTGCCATTGGGGTGCAACTTGTAAGGGGTGATATTGAAGCCACTGCTTTTGGAACCGTTACCTACGTGGACGGCGATGCTTTCTTGGCCTTCGGCCATCCTATCCTGAGCAAGGGTTCAAGTGCACTGGCTGCGTGTTCTGCCTCTGTTCATAGCATCATAAAGTCTGATTCTGCTCCATTCAAGATTCTTGCTTCTGGCGTTCCTGTAGGCGTAGTCACCCAGGATCGTTTGAATGGGGTTGGCGGGCAATTCGGGAAGACAGATGCGTATGTGCCCGTTTCCATAGGGGTGGAGGATCGCGAGACCGGCAGAAGCAAGAGGATTTCAGTGTCGATTGTGCCTGAAGAATCCCTCATAGCAGAGATGTTCGGGGTAGCGGCGTTGGCGGCGGTGGACGGCGTTACAGATAGAGTAGGGCCTGGGACTGCAACGGTTTCGATGAAGCTGAAGGTGGCCGGGCGCGATAGGGTTGAGCGCAAGAACGTATTCTTTAGCTCTTCTGATGTTGCGGGGACAAGTGTAGGGGAAGCGTATGACATGCTCTGGCTGGTTGCGAACAATGCCACAGAGAAGGCCGATATTGAGGAAATCGAGCTCTACGCAGAAATCGAGCCGGTCAGGCGGACGGCAATGATTGAAGATGTCAAGGTGATGGAGGAGTCTGTGCGGCCAGGCGACACAGTGACTGTATCAGTCACGCTGCGCCAGCACAGGGGAGACCGTATAACCAGGATGATGTCGATTGTAGTTCCCGAGGATGCGCCAGGCGGAGTTCTCTCCTTGTGTGTGCGCGGGGGCAACGTAAGCATCTTTGATGACGGAGACTATGGCTTCGATTCAGCCTCTCTGGAGGACATGCTCTATGTTGAGCTTGATGACATGATTGCGAACTTTACTTCGAGGCCTTGCGGCAATGAGATTGTTCTGGAACTCGAGCCATACC
>DMOT01000064.1 GCA_003456765.1 Bacillota bacterium | reverse complement strand
GCAGAGCAGCGGTTGCCTATGTGGTCACTATTTGATGCTTACAAGTATTCTCTATCTTACATGCGCAATGTGTCCCCATCCCCAACGCTGCCCTACTCGCCCTCTCCCTCCCCGTCCTCCTCTGCCTCCGCCTCTGCATCAACGAGCCCCATGACCTCATCCCCCATCTCGGGGTCGAAATCGCCCGCAAGCAAATCCATCATCCTGGCCCTAAACAGATCCAGCTCAGCTAAGGGAACCATAGCCGTCATCGCAACCCGCTCCGCATATTTCACATCATCTATGCCATATCCGGCTTCGGCAAGGTAATTCTGGACTCTACCCAGCGCCGCATAGTCTATGACGAACCCCACTTTCCGCAAGAGCCTCACCCTGACGATGCCCGCTGCGTGCAACCCATCCCGGGCAGCGGAGGAATAGGCTCTCACAAGTCCGCCTGCCCCCAAAAGAGTGCCGCCAAAATAGCGTGTGACCACAACTGCGCAATACTTGACCTCCTCGCGCAACATGACTTCCAGCACAGGGCGGCCGGCCGTTCCCGAAGGCTCCCCGTCATCGCTGGAACGAACTATCTCATCATTCTCCCCTACGGTGAAAGCATAAACATTGTGAGTGGCGTCCCAGAACTCCTTGCGGACGGAATCTATGAAGCTTCGCGCCGCGTCCTCGCTCTCCACAGGGCGCGCGGTAGCTATGAACCTGCTCTTTTTGACGATGAGCTCCGCTCGACCCTCCTTCCGAAGGGTAAGATATTCACGTGCCATCATAATCACTCCTCCAACTATATAAAAGGGAATTGAGTCCGGTAGTAGAAGTAATGATTTGCAACCGGAGCTCATCAGAGCTTGAGGAGGCGAATTCTTCAGGTGCCTACAACAAGGTTATACTACGACGATCCTTATCTTAGCGATTTTGAATGCAACGTCCTGCGTTGCGAACCCTCCACTAGAAACTCCTCCCCGGCTCCTCTCTACGAGGCAGTCACTGACGTCACCGCATTCTATCCGAACTCCGGCGGGCAACCGTCAGACAGAGGAGTCCTGGCCGGCGCCGACGTCGTAGACGTCATCGAACGCGACGGAGAGATAATCCACCTCACAGTAGGATCAGTGCCGCTCGGCCCCGCAAATGGCCGGGTAGATATCGAGCGCAGGTTCGATCACATGCAGCAGCATACGGGCCAGCACATTCTCTCGGCAGCATTCGCCAGCCTGTTCGGTCTCGATACCGTAGGATTCCACCTCGGCGACGAAACGTCAACTATCGATCTTCCCGCGCTAGAGATCAGCCACGACCAAGCGGCTGCAGCCGAAAGGCTTGCGTGCGAGGTAGTCTTCCAGAATAGGCCGGTTACAGTCAAGTTCTGCAAGCCTGCCGACCTGGATGAATCACAGCTCCGGAAATTGCCAGATAATGCGGACCGCATTCGCTTAGTCGATATCCGTAATTTCGATCTCAACGCTTGCTGCGGCACGCACGTGCGCGCCACCGGCGAAGTCGGGCTGATAAAGATAATCGGTACTGAACACATTCGAAACGTCACCCGTGTCGAGTTCGTCTGCGGGCGAAGGGCCCTGGCCGACTACAGATGGAAGAATGATGCAGTGCACGTCGCTGCATCCCAGCTTTCAATTCACGGCAAGGAACTGCCTGAAACGTTGCTCCGCCTTCAGAACCAGATCCGCCAGGGACGTCGCGGCCTCGAAGAGGCATTGGATAGGCTGCGGGATTATGAGGCAGAGGAGATCTACTCCGCTGCTGTGCCCATGAACCCGTCAGGCACAAAAGTCATAGCCCTCACAAGCCAGAAGCAAGACATCGAAGCCGTGCAGGCCGTGGCGCAAAGGCTCTGCCGCAAGCCGAGAGTCGTCGCCCTGTTTGGATCTGTCGATGGAGAGTCAGCTAGGTTAGTCTTCGCCAGATCACACGATATTCCCCTCGACATGTCCGAACTTCTGCGTCAGGCTCTTCCCGCCATCGATGGAAAGGGTGGCGGCACGCCAGCTTACGCGCAGGGGGGCGGTAGCAACCCCGGCGGAATATCTGAAGCCCTGGCCCTGGCCGCAAATCTGGCGAGGGACGCTCTCCGCGGGCCCAGTGGCCCGACGTCGTTGACTGCTGATGCGCACACTGAGACGGAACCGGTTACGCTCTGACCGTCATCAGATTGCCTGACTCGTACCGGCGAAGGCCGGCGCGAAACAGGGCCCTCGCGGCTATTGCGCTGCAAGCGGCAAATGCCATAAGCCCCGCAAAAAGCAGCCAGCTGAAATTGCGCAGCAGTTCGACTGGGACATATGCAAAAAAGCCAACCGGTATTGCCGAATAGAGCAACGCCCGGACCGCGCCTTTGAACAATGATCCAGGGTACCCGGAGAAGGTCACCATAGCCTGGGCCAATTGGGCGCCGACAGTCTGGGCGTTTCCCATTAGAAAAGCGAGGCTGCCTGCGACCGTCACGAAGCTGGCGTACACCGTCGCCGCTGCAAGGCCTGTGGCCAAAAAGAGAATTATCCTCTGCCACGATACGGGGGTAAACATCATGAAGGCCGCGATCCCGAAAGCCATGTCGCCAAAGCCCGACATGTCGGAACGGCTCACCAGCATGTGGAGTAACGGGTCTTTCGGCAATAGCAGGTAATAGTCGAGCTGCCCTCTGGCAATGAGTTGCGGAATCCGGTGCAAATTTCCGAATACCGAAACATTCAATCCGAACGCCAGCGCTACCACTGACTGCATTGTAATGACGTCGCGAAATGTCCATCCCGCTATGTCAGGCACACGGCTGAAGATTAACCACCAGAAGAAGAGCAACATGAAGTCGTTTACGGCCATGAGAACAATTTGAGAAGCAAAGCTCCACCTGTATTCCATAGCAGAGGCAAGGTTGAACTTGAAATGCGCGCACACGAAACTGACCGCCTCACCAAAGCCGATCCTACCTGCTCTCGCCTTCCCTCGAGCCATCCTACCCGCCGTTGACATTGATCCTCTTCACCCCCAGGCCATAGAGGCCGAAAGTCAGCCCCGCCATCACAGCAATCCACCCCACCTGCGCCACGACAATTCGCCAGAATAGTGCAGTGTCGTACTGCACAAAGAGACGCGCCGGCGCATAAAGCATGTACGAGAAAGGCAAAGCCCGGGCCAGGCGCGCCACAGCGGCGGGATAGACCTCCATAGGCGCAAAAAGGCCTCCCAAAATGAACAGAAGCTTGCTGTATATCCAGCGGAAAGGCATTGTGTCTTCCACCCAAAAGGCGGCTAGAGATATGCACATCACCATGAAGAAATTCAGCGAAAATGCCAGCACCGCGCTGACCACAACCTGCAGCAGGTGCGCCTGATCAAACCGGGGCGGTCCCACTGCGATCAGCGCTACCAGCGATCCCACCGCCACATTTATGATCAGCCTGAGCAAGGTGTCTCCCCAGTACACAGCAAACTTGAACAGCACATAGTGGCAAGGCCTGCCTATCAAGTACGCGATCGAGCCAGTCTTCACCTCTTCATCCGTTTCCTGCTCGATTCGGGCTCTTCCAAGCATGATCCCTTCAGTGACGACCATGTACCAGACCAGCTCCCGAGCTCCCAGCCCCTCAATGGCAAAATGTCCGCTTCCAGCCAATGTCGTCCAAAGCTGCACAAAAACAAAGAGAATCAGGGCATAGAAAAAAGAGCCTGCGAGCACGTCCATGATGTAGGCCGTCCGGGAGCGAAAGCTTATCCGGGAAATGCTCAAGTATCTAGCTGCTCCCATCACTGGCCCCTCCAATACTCCCCACGTCCTCTCGCAGATATATCTCAGCTATTACCTGCTCCGTGGGTGGGTCAGATATGGTGATGTCCTCTATGCGCGAATGCCTCATCAGTTCACCCAGCACCGCATCGATCGAAGTAATCTCCGAATCGACTGACATTTTCATGTTGGTCCTCTTGTGCTTCAAAACCGTAACCCCCTGCATGTCAAAACCGCCGATAGGGTCTGAAAGTCTTACTCGCACTATCTTGAACTTGAGGTAGTCTCGCTTTAGTGTAGACACAGCCGTGTCCAGAATCAGCTGGCCGTGGTTGATTATCATTACCCTGCGGCACAATTCCTCCATGTCGCTCACATCATGCGAGGTAAGGAAGACCGTTACGCCCTCCTCCCGATTCATGGTGCGGATAAGCTCGCGGATCCTCCTTTTGGCCACTACATCGAGGCCGATAGTAGGCTCATCCAGAAAGAGCACCCTGGGCCCGTGCAAAAGCGAGGCCGCAATCTCGCACCTCATGCGCTGCCCTAAAGAGAGCTTTCTGACGGGAGTAGACATTATCTCATCCAGCTCAAACATCTCTGCCAGCATCGACATCCGCGCGCGACAGGTGTTTCGCGGAATGTCGTAGATCCTGGCCAGCAGGTCAAAGGTGTCGCGGGGCGGAAGATCATACCACAGCTGCGATCTCTGTCCGAATACTGTTCCGATCTCCCTTGAGAGCAGCTGCCTCTCGCGCCAGGGAACTAT
>DMOT01000067.1 GCA_003456765.1 Bacillota bacterium | reverse complement strand
CTGTAGTACACTTATCATCACCCCGGGCTTTAAGCCTGGGATATGGAGGGAGTAGCGAGCCTTGCGAATGTGGAATGTCGACCCCAAGTTGATGTGCAGGAAACACCTTTTGGGAGAACACGTGGAGATGCATATGTTTGCAGGAACGCTCGCAAAGGGCATAAGTATAAAGGGCTATGTCGATGGCGGCCTGGTGGAAGTTGAGAACATCAGGCGCCGTCACGACCAATTGGCCGCAGAGATGAAGGCGCGCGGCTTCAAGCATGCTTCACCCCTGCGCGAAGACTGCCCATTGTTTTGCGAAGGACATGTAGATTCCGAGGCCAACATGATCGAACTTGCTCGTAGATGCCCGGAGTGTGCCGAGATCATCCGGAAGAGTGGGCGCAGCCAATAATGGTATTTCCACCTTGGCGGCGGCATCCGCACAGCCCGTGCCTGTCAAGGGTCATCCCAATGCCGCCGACTACGTTATTTCACGTCGATGCGAGACCTCTTCATTGACCGCGCCGCGTGATCACTCCCACGCTTTCGCCAGACGGCTGGGGCAGCAGAAGCTGCTGCCACCAGTGCACCCCCGTGAAACCCATTTGGGGAGATCAGCCGTCTAGCGCCGCAAGTATGAGGTCCCTGGCCAGCTCCCCTGCGGCAACCAGCTCCGAAATGGGCAAGCACTCCTTGGTAGAGTGTACGTCCCTGGCCCCCATTCCCAGAACGATGCTTTCTATCCCCTTGGTGTTGAATATGTTGCCGTCGCTTCCTCCCATCGTCGACTCGAAAACAGCTTCCCGGCCTGACATGGCCAGCGCTTTTTGGGCCCGCTTAACCACTCGGGCATCCCGGGATATGGTGAATCCATAGTAGTCGACCGGAGTTGTGACCTCCGCCGAAGCGCCGTATCTGGCAGCAATCGTCTTTATCTCGTCGGAGATCTCTTTGGCGAGGCTAAGCGCACGTTCCGCATCCAGACTGCGAACTTCGCCCTTGAAGGAGACCTGTTCGCACACGATGTTCGTTGCCCTGCCGCCGGAAATAATGCCTATGTTTGCGGTAGTCTGATCATCGACACGCCCGAACGGAAACTTGCTGATGGCGTCAGCAGCCACGCGTATGGCGCTGATGCCGCCTTCAGGGTTGACAGCTGCATGAGCCGCCCGTCCCGTAATGGTCGCATCGACACTTATGTGTGTGGGGCTCTGAACGACGACAGCGCCTACAGGGCTGGATGCATCAAAAATGTAGCCCATTTTCGATTGTATCTGAGAGTAGTTGAGATGTCTGGCGCCCTTAAGCCCCTTCTCTTCGCTTACAGTGAAGACGACTTCCAGGGGCGGCAGCTGCTTGCGCACCGCACGCGCCATCCTTATTCCCGCAAGAATCGCAACGACTCCGCCAAGGTCGTCAGCTGCCAGAACCGTGTCGCCCCCCGACACAATCCGGTCGCCATCGATGGACGGGACAATGCCCTTGCCTGGAGTCACTCTGTCAAGATGGGCGGAGAGGAGCACGGGTTCATAGCCCGGCGCCCCGGATAGCCGGCCAATGACGTTTCCTGCGTTCCCGCCAAACTTGCTTCCGGCATCATCTTGCGTAACATCAAACCCCAGATCCCTCAGCTTCGCCGCCACCACATTGGCAAGTTCCGCCTCCTCGCCTGACTCGGCGTCAATCCTCACCAGCTCGCAGAACTCCTCCACCATCGCCTCGCGCAACTCAGCGCGGTCCAAACCATATCCTGACTTCGACATTAGGACTCACCACTTTCGAGACTTGATATCCGCGCACAAATGCGCAGACTTCCCCTGACCAAACTCGTTCGCATTCCTGAGAATTCTGCTAGCGGCCCCTCGACTCCTGCGTCCATCTACAACCAGCCGCTACTAGCGCAGGCCTTGTGATCGCAGCTTCAGGCAGCCTTCGCCCGTCTTCAGGCAGGCCTGCATGCCCCCGGGCCAAGCATCTCGAGCCCCCACACGCAACAGAAAGATCAGCCCGCCACCACATCCTCCGCATCTTGAGCGGGATAGGATGGGGGCGGGCCAATCATTGCAGGTTAAGGCCATTCCCGGCGCAAAGCTGCAGTTCGAAGCGGATTGGCCTGCTATCTGCAGTTTGCAAGCAGACCCGACAACACAGGCCCTGGATATATGTCCACGCGCCCGCGCGTCAGCAGCACACTTGTGGGCCGCTGCACTGTAGTTCCAGTCCACCGGCCCTCCACCGTGGCAACCATTGGAACCGAGAACCTCACTCCGTCTCCAGAAAAGACCGCGGTGTAGATGTTGGCTCCCAGGGTGCCGGGAGGAGGAAGGTCTACGCCTGCCACTGTTATCTGCCAGTTGCCTGCCTGGTTCGTGTCAATCCACAACCTGCCCGTAGCGTTAGGCGCAGGACCGCCGGCTGGCCGCACAAGATTCATCGTGCACGAAACACGTCTGGGCGGCGCCGCACGTGGAACGCATATCACCTGGCCCACGCGAAGCCTGTTGGGGTCGACACCTGGATTCGCCGCAGTAAGAGCGCTAATGCTGATTCCCGCCCTCTGGGCAATTCTGTAGAAAGTATCGCCCGAACGGATCGTGTAAGGCGCTGACCCTGCCGGACAAGCTGCAGTTGGGGGA
>DMOT01000122.1 GCA_003456765.1 Bacillota bacterium | reverse complement strand
ACTTCGACTGGTCATTCCAAGATGTCATGCCGACTCTCCTTGCGCACGGTCCCAGAGGGATCAATGGCCATTCAGCTCACATTTCGCACATGGCATATACCATGTCGCTATTTGCCACATGGCCGGCCAACGAACACACGCACGCAAGAGCATCGGCGTCGTTCGGAGGATCGCCGCTATCACCGATACGCTCGGGCTCTCTGTTGTTGCTGAAGCTCGCCGCCTGCTCTAGCTATTTGAGTCTGTCCATGCCCATTGAGAACGGGGATTTGCGGATCGAACCTCAGGCGCCGACTGGCTGACCCGCATGGGAAGAGAGAAATCCAAAGCATGAAATGGCAACCAGCATGGAGCCGGTTCCCGAGGAGAACATGCATGAACTCGTAGCAAAAAACGACCCGTCTGGGTCGTCCTGAAACGCAAGATGACAGGTGAAAATGTGGGGACGGAGAAAGCTGGAGTACATAAAAATGGTGCCCGGGACGANNGCGCGTCTGCCAATTCCGCCACCCGGGCACTCAAGATATTCGCTTGTCTTCAGAGTCCACCAAGAATTATACGACCAGAATCGCGAGGTGTCAATAGCAATCCCAGCCGAGCCATTTTCGATGTAACGAAAGCCCACAGTAATGCGGGTTTGAAAGAAGGCCGAAGAGTCGCTTTGCCCTCGTGGTAATCGACATCATCCCAGACAGTTTTCAAAGGAAGTGCGCCTTATATGACCTTACGTCCTGCTCTGAGCACTAGTGCGTTCAGCTCATTAATGAGCGGCCTAATCCTCGCATCTCTCGCCTCGCGCCTCAGGAGTTCACTAGGCGAGGCTGCGGTCTTCCAATAAAGCTCGTTACTGGACTCGTCTGGTGTTACCTTCGCCCCTTCCAGCGAAAACCCTATGAATGCGCCTTTGCTCATCGAGTAGCTGTATATTGACGCCTTCAGCTGAGTATCTGTTGCAGCCTCCAGGTGACGGCCGAGGGGACCCGCTGCTACAGTCACGTCTCCGCCAAAGGTAAAGGTGCCTTCCTCGAAGCTCTTCATGCCTCCTTGATTCGTGATGACAAGCACAAGAGCAGTAGATTGAACACCGAGCTGAAGGCCGTAAGAAACCCCCATCATCTCAACGAAACTCGGCCCGTACCATCTTCCGGTGGCCAAGTCTCGCTTCAAGACAATCCCCTTGCCGTACCGTGCCCCAAGCCCCAGGCCCACCTTGACGACTGACGGGAATATCGCCACACCCTGAGCCTTGGCCAGTAGATCGGACATCGTCCCGCAATCTTCCTGGGAGGACATTTCCCGCAGCACATTCACCGAATCTTCAATACGTCTCTCAGGAACGGTCGACGCTTCGGCGCTCGATACTAGGCCGGCTAACAACAGGACGACGCCAAGCCATGCCAATATCATAGATGTACGATTCCTCTTCACCTGGCATCCCTCCTTCTTCAGGCTGACTCGAGCAAGAGACCCTCTTCAATAGAATTCCGCCTCACATAACCTGCACAAGCTTTGGATTATCGATCAGCCCGGGTATTCTCCCCCGCTTGGCTACGGGTTTTCCCTCGACTTCCTTTATGTCCATAGTCATGTCGATTGGGGATGCTCCCGAGATGTAGCTTCCTATTCCGAACGAATCAGCGCCCGCCTCCACCAGCACCGGGATGCGCTCGGGGGTCACGCCGCCTGAAACGAAGATCTCGACATGCCCGAAGCCTGCCTGATCAAGCCTGGCCCGTATCTCCCTGACAAGGTCGGGAGTCACACCCCCACGCTCTCCAGGTGTATCAAGCCTTACGCCCTCCAGCTTTTCACGCAGGGCCTCTGCAACTCTGAGCGACTCTTCTGCTTCATCCTTGAATGTGTCAACGAGAATTATCCGCGGGTCACCGGAGGGCATTTCTGCATCATATACCTTCGCGACCTCCACAGTATCTCCGGCAATGAGGAAGACTGCGTGGGGTACTGTGCCCTTTGGCTCCTGCCCGCCGAGCTTGGCACCGAGAATGCAGCTAGCGCCGTTTGCTCCGCCGACAATGGCTGCCCGTTCCATCACCGGCGCCACCGCCGGGTGCATATGGCGGGCTCCGAAGCATATGAAAGGCTTATCTCCTGCTGCAACCCGCAGTTCGTGAGCTGCTGTGGCCCAGGCACAGGAGCTTGCCAGGATCCCCAGCAAACAAGTCTCATAAACGCCGAATTCCGCGTACTTCCCGCGTATCCGCATAATCGTTTCCTTAGGCTCGAAGCTCTCGCCCTCAGGAATTGCCCATGCCTCAACATCCGCTCCTTCAAGCAACCCGAGGCATTCTGGGAGGCCTGCCAGTATCCCCCGCTTTCGCGGAAATATCTCAGCGGTAACTTGCGTGTCCGCAAGGTTCATTGAGTCCAGTATCTGCCTGGTTTTCACAAAGTAAAGATCGGTGGTGTATCCCTGAACTATCTCTTCATGGGTAGCTGAAAACAGGCGCCTGCCTGGATCAACAGTGAAGCTTCTAACCTGCGACAAATCTGACACCGTGCCTCGAGTGTTCATTGGCGAAATTACCCCCCGGACAATATCCATATTGCAGTAATTATAACATACATTGAGCGTCAGGCTCATTTCTATCCGGCACTCTGCCGTCCTGTGTGTCCAGGCCATTGTGAACGATATGCCTTGTGGTAGATTCTGTACATATTTAGCACGCGCTGAACGTAACGGGCTGTTTCAGGGTAAGGGATGTATCCGATGTCTTCGGTCCGCCCCGACCACGTTCCATTTGAAAGCCAACGTTCGACGTTTGATGGACCTCCGTTGTAGGCCGCAAGCGCAATCACTGCTTCATCATTGAAGGCCTCAAGAAGATATCTGTAATACCACGCACCTATCATGATATTGGTATCAGGCTCCATAAGCAGATCCTCTGAGTATCCATCAATCCTCAATTGCCTTGCCGCCCATTCTCCTGTTTCAGGCATGATCTGCATAAGGCCGCGTGCGCCCCTGGGTGACTGTGCATCATGCCTGTAGTGGCTCTCCACCCTTATTATCGCCGCAACAAGAAACGGGTCAATCCCATTCATGTCGGCATGGACGGTTATGGGCTTCACATAGTCCAGCGGGTTCATCAGCCTCAACACGCCAGGGGATTGCAGGGCAAATGACATCAAGATACCAAGGAGGGCCAGAATAACCAGGGCCCGTCCCAGCCTTCTCAGTCTATCTATCATACAACCAACTCCGACTCTAACCCATATGCCCTACTTGGTTCGATCATTCCTGTGATCTCCGGCATAAGGACGGTCGCCCACCAAAGCCTTCCATAGCTCGTCCACCTGGCGGGCAGTCTCCTCAAGCGGGCAGTCGGTCCTTATCAGGTAATCGGCCCGCTCGGCCAATACATCCACATCCCGCTGGGCATGGATTCTGGCAAGCGCATCTTCATGGGAAATGCCATCACGCAGAGCAATTCTCTCCGCCTGAAGCTCCAGGCTGGCCACGGTGACCAGAACCACATCTACAAGCTCAATAAGGCCTGATTCGAAGAGTACTGCTGCATCGATTACCGCCACAGGAGGCGGACACGCGCTCTCCTCCAACCCCAAGATCCATTCCCGAGCCCTAAGCACCAGCTCAGGATGGGTGATGCTGTTCAATAGCTCAAGCGCGGCAGGATCCGAGAAAACCTTCCTTCCGAGCTTTCTCCTGTTAAGTGTTCCGTCACCAAGAAGGAACTCCTCGCCAAAGGCCTTCCCTATTCTGCCCAGGACCCTTGTGCCAGGTTCGACAATCTCCCGCGCCACAAGGTCCATGTCGAGGCAAGCCGCGCCCCGATCGACAAGCATTGCCGCTACAGTAGTCTTCCCTGTTCCACTCTGCCCCGCAAGTCCAAGAACTATCATTCTAGCGTGCCCCCAACCTCGACAGCCTGTGAAGATCTATTCCTCGAACTTGGGCCGTTTCCTCCATCGATCAATGAAGATTCCCTAGCGCAGCGATTCCCATAGCAAGAAGCACAATTCCGGGCGCAACTCGAAGCCCAAGGCCGCCCCACTTTTCAGGTGTTCTGCCCCCCACGGCAGTCCCCAGCCGAAAGCACACACAGGTCAGAAT
>DMOT01000195.1 GCA_003456765.1 Bacillota bacterium | reverse complement strand
CTTCCTGACTACGCACAACATGTACCTTGCGGAGGAGTTGTGTGACAGAGTAGCTTTTCTGGAAAGCGGCAGGATCGTTGCCATGGACAGTCCTTCGAACCTGAAACTCAAACATGGTCAGCACGCAGTCTCCGTCGAATATGCCGATCACGATGGTTTGGCTTCAAGGACCTTCGAGCTGGACAATGAGGGCAAGCAGGCATTCACAGATTTCATTGCCCAGGTTGAGCCCCTCACAATCCATTCTCAAGAGGCCACGCTTGAGCAGATCTTCATCAAGCTTACGGGGAGGGGGCTAACCCAGTGAATCGCGTTATGAGTCTTCTACGGCAGGATTTCAAGTTGCTCCTTCGAAACGCGCTCTTTTGGGTGCTCACGGTTGCGCTGGTCCTGATCGTCGTCACCGTCTGGTATCTGATCCCCCGTGAGCAGACCGGGTTTGAGACTCGGCTTGCGGTATACGGCATGGAGTTTCCAGGCGGGGGAGTAGAGATAGTCGCAAGTCCGGGCAAGGTCGAACAGATGGTGCGCGAAAAGGGAGTCCTGGGAATTGTGCGTGAGGATGGTGCCTTAACTGTGGTCCATGATGGGCTGAGCAGACAGGCCGTAACTGCGTTCGTTGCTCAGATCATGCCGCCACAAACGCCGCTTTCACCCATCCAGATTGAAAGGTTGAGGGAAGCGCCGCAACCAGTTCCATATAATCTGCGGTTTGTTCCGATATTCATAGCTTTCGAAGCAGTGATCGTAGGATTCTTCATGGCCGCAATCCTGATGCTCGGAGAGAAGCAGGAGGGAGTGCTTGAAGCCTATCGCGTCTCTCCGGGAGGAATAATGCCATATGTGGCGAGCAAGTCTCTTCTCTTTGCTATTGTAGGGACGGTTTACGCCTTGTTGATGGCCTTTGCCACTGTGGGGTTTGCGTTCAACATCTGGCAGTTCATCACCCTGACCGTACTGGGCTCGCTGTTCTATACATTGCTGGGGATGTGCGTGGCTGTTTTCTTTGACGACATATCCAGCTGGTTTCTGGCGGTAGTCCCATTATGGGCTCTCAACATGCTCCCTATGATCAGCTTCTCTGTTCCGACGTTCTCGCCTCCATGGATAGAGTGGATTCCCTCCTACAGCGCTCTGTTTGCATATGACGAGATACTCTTTCCCACAGGAAAGAGCCTTCTATCAGTGTACTCTCTCCTGGGTGTGGAGACTATTGCTGCAATCTTTGTCTGCGCCGCGTTGGTCAAGCGCAGGCTGCTTTCGGCCAGGGGGTGTGTATTATGAGAGGCATACTGCGATACATGAAGACCGATTTCGTGCTGATTGCCCGGAACAAGCTTACGTTCTATATGGTCATCTCCCCTGCACTCTTAGCACTTGTTTTCCTGGCCGTGGTCGGCAGGGCAGGGCATGGCTCTATGACGTTTGCCGTGTCAGCCGATGTTCCGGCGCAACTTGTGCGCAATATCGAGGAGTTTGGGAAGGTGGAAAGGCTCGCTGATTCAGATGCTGTCAGAGCCCGGGTGGAAAGGATGGACAGTGCGGCCGGGGTTGTGATGGCAGACGGAGCACCAGTCCTCATTGTGGAGGGAAACGAAGCTGAGGGCTTTGCTGAGCGTGCCGGCTACTTAGTGCAAAGGGCGGCTGCAGGCGACATTCCGCACTTTGAGGAAAAGAAGGTTGCTTCAAAGGGCAACCGTGCTCTGGAGCTGACAGCCACTTCGCTGCTGGTTCTTGCGATCTTCGTTGCCGGTGCAGTGCCTGGAATGAATATCGTTGCAGACCGGGAAAGCAAGGTTTTGCAGGCGACGGCAGTCTCGCCACTGGGGGGCAAAGGCTACATCGCGGCCCGCGCTCTGACAGCATTCATCTTGTCACTGGTCAATACTGCGGTGGCAATTCTGATCATCGGAAGGACGGACGTGATCGGTCAGATGATGGTTGCTGCGGCCTCATCAGCTGCTGTAACATTGCTAATGGCTCTCCTTCTGGGTTGCAGTGCCGACAACCAGATCAGCGCCATTGCCTCGATCAAGCTGATAATGCCGGTTGGCCTCGGGTTGCCCATTACTAGCACATTCGTCTCGGAAAAGCTCCAGTTCCTCTACTACTGGCTGCCTAACTACTGGCAGTTCAAGGCTGTGGAAAGTGCCTGGGTCGGAAGGTACGACGTATTGTCGTGCTTCTTGGCGCTGGCGACGGGAGGAATATGGCTGGCTCTGCTGCGCAACTGGTTTAGGCAGAAGCTTGGGTTGAGATAGCCAAAGGGCTGGCAAATGGCGGAATGGAGGAGGACAGGTGTGGACAGCGAGTACAGATTCGTTCGTCCATCAAAAAGGGCAGAAGGCAATCCCCTGCTTCATATGGACGAGCTTTACGAGGCTGCTCTGGATGAGTTCAGCGAGAAGTCGTACGACGAGGCCTCGCTGAACAGTATCATCAAGACTGCGGGACTCAACAAGGGAAGATTCTACTTCTGGTTCAGTGACAAGATGGACCTCTATATATGCATGATAGACAGGGTTTCACGAAGCAAGTTTGAGCATTTCGAGGCAGAAAAACTAGAGCACGAGTTTCCTGAAGACTTCTTTGAGCAAGTGGCGCTTTTGGCAAGGGCGGGGCTTGAGTACGCCTTGCGCGAACCGAGATACTACAAGCTTTGGAGGAGGCTATTGGCTGAAAGCAATGCTGTGAAGGACGCTGTCAGCACAGCTTTTCCGGACCGGGGCGAGGACAACATGGGAGCCTTGGTGGAGGCTGCGTACTCAAAGGGACAGTTCAAAGAGGGATTCGCACCCAGGTTCATCAGGACCGTAATCGACGTGCTCTTGAGGAATGCAGATTCGATGATTCAGGCCGACATGAGCGACGATGAGATCATTGAAACCGTCGATGATCTCATCAAGATGCTGAAAGGCGGAACAGCGAAAGAGGACAGATAGATGTTGACACATAGCTGAAGAAGTAGAAGAATAGTTATGGGCATATGACCGATAAGGGGAGTTGATACCATGCCGAGGCCTCCCAAACGAAGAAGAGTCGAGTTCGTGCCGGAAGTGACTGTTTTCAAGCCGGCCGGCATTCCGTTGGTAGACATGGAGGAAGAGACGCTCCTGCTGGAGGAGTTGGAGGCATTGCGCCTCAAGGATCTTGAAGGCCTGGAACAGGAGGAATGTGCCGACAGGATGCAGGTTTCCAGGCCTACGTTTCAGAGGGTGCTCTCTTCGGCCAGGGAGAAGGTCTCCCGGGCGCTAGTAGAAGGCAAAGCCATCCGGATCGAAGGCGGAACCTACCGCCTTGCCGCATGGCGGCTGCGATGCGGGGATTGCAGCTACGAATTTGAAGCGCCCGCCGCAATGTATCACCGAGGAGCCGGGGCGGCTTGTCCCAGAG
>DMOT01000252.1 GCA_003456765.1 Bacillota bacterium | reverse complement strand
CGATGAGGTGTTCTTGTCTAACCCCCATCCAACGAGGTAGACCATGTCGCCTTCAACAACGCTGCGGAGGCCTGATCCGATCTTGAACTTGCCGTCTGGAGTCTTGGACGGCGGGTTTGGTCCTGCAATCACCTTTGCCACTGCGCCTGGAGGAGTGTTTATGGCCTCCACCACGTATGAGGCCGAGCTTTCTTCCTCTGACAGGCTGTTTTTCAAGAGCAATGTGACTGTGAACTTGCCCGGCTTTGGAGGCGTAAATGTGAAATCCAAAGGCGAGCTCCCCGGAATTGGGGATGGATCTAGCTGCATGGGCTGAGCGGGCACTGCATATGGATCGAGGACGATGTCGCCGTTTTCGTCCCGAATTTCCCACCGTATCCCATGCCTCGATATGTTGACGCTTCCTGAAGCGTCGAGATTCATGGACGTGTTGTATGCCACAGGGCCTGGCTGTCCGCCTCTTCCCCCGAGTTTCAGGGATGCTACCGGCGCCCCTTTCGGCTCAGGAAAAAGAAAGACTGACAGTGTAGCCTCTCCTCTGACTGGGACTAGAACCTGCTGTGAAGTGCTTTCATAGCCCTCGGCTGAGATAGTCGTTTGGTAGATGCCTGGAGGCAGTTTCACAGAGAAGGAGCCGTCATTGTCTGTGGTTGCACAGTAGTCTCCTGGTTCGAACATTACTGTCGCGTCAGGTATGCCAGGCAGCTGGAAAGGCACGGTCCCTTTGGTTGCTGTTACTTGACCACAGGCAACGCCAAGACCTGCTACAGGCTCCTGGGCAAAACCTATGCTCGTAGTCGCCAGAGCAATTGCAAGCGCTACTGCGACAAGAGTGCGTCTTGAATGGCTCGCTATCGCGTTATCTAGCACAGAAATTCCCCCTAATTACGAGATAGTGTTATTGCGGTTGCGCTCTTGAAGCACATTATGCAATCAACTGAATGTTCCACAAATAAGGCGTGAAATCCTGCTGTCTAATGGATGTGTTGAGTGCACAAACCTCCTTACAGGCCAGAAAGGCCACAGGGCCGCACCCTCCCTTTGCTGTGAGCCTTTGCAATATAGTGTGTACAAGCAAATACGTGGGCGCAACTCCACAGATGGTACCTGAGCAATCGATTCGCTCTATTTTGGGGTGTGCCGAAGATCGGATATAATATTTGTAATGCTATAGTGTGAGAAGAAGGTGGCATGGGCGCATCTTTCGGGTTTGGAATTGCCATAGTAGGGTTGGAGCAGGCCGCAGGTTGCGCCTCTCTCCCAGACGCGCTTGTGAGAGGGTAGAGAATCTATATAGTTGCATATGGAGGCGCCAGAATGGAAGTCAAACGCAGATCAGCCAGGGTTGTCACCTTCGGCTGCCAGATGAATGAACGTGACTCTGAAACTATCATGGGCATCCTGTCAAGCCTGGGATTTGAGGAGTCTCCCTCGGTTGATGATGCTGACATAATAATATTCGTCACTTGCTGTGTCAGGGAGAATGCAGAGAATCGGGCCTTTGGCAACCTGGGAGAGACGAAGCGGCTGAAAGAACGCAATCCCCATCTTGTGGTTGGCATGTGTGGATGCATGGCTCAAAGAAGCGATCTCAGAGAGAAGGTACAGGCCCGGATGCCATGGGTCGACCTGGTGTTTGGCACTCATAACATCCACAGGCTGCCTGAGCTTCTTCAGCGGGTTTTCTCAGGCGAGCGTGTAATAGAGGTATGGGATGAGCCGTGTGAAGTAGTTGAAGGGCTTCCAGCTATGCGAGCCTACTCTCATAAGGCCTTTGTGAACATCACGTACGGATGCGACAACTTCTGTACCTACTGCATTGTGCCATATGTCCGGGGGAGAGAGCGCAGCCGTACCATGGAGGATGTTGTGGCTGAGGTTGGGAATCTTGCGAAGTCCGGGTGTGTCGAGGTTACCCTTCTCGGCCAGAATGTCAATTCCTACGGCAGGGGCTTGCCGCCTCGTCCGTCAGGGGTGTCGCCTGATTTTGCGGATCTTCTTTATGAGGTTAACTCGGTGGAAGGGATAGAGAGAATAAGGTTCACTACATCGCACCCTCGGGATTTCACCGACAAGATGGTGGTGGCTGCTGGTTCTTGCGATAAGGTATGCGAACACTTCCACCTGCCACTGCAGTCGGGAAGTGACCGTGTGCTTGACATGATGCACAGGGGATACACTGCAGAGAAGTATCTGGGGCTTGTTCACCGGATAAGAGATGTGATTCCAGGGGCGTCGATCACAACTGACATCATGGTGGGTTTCCCAGGAGAGACAGAAGCTGATTTTCAAGCTACCATGGATATGGTGAGGCAGGCTAGATTCGATGCGGCATTCACCTTCATATATTCGCCAAGGCCGGGCACGGTTGCAGCTGAAATGCCCAACCAGGTCAAGGACGACGTGAAGCATGACCGTATCTACCGTTTGATAGACTTGGTCAACTCCACAGCGGGCGAAGTCAACGATGAGCTGCGGGGGGCAATCCGAGAGGTGATGGTGGAGGGGCCATCGGAGCGCGACACGTCTGTCCTTTCAGGAAGGACTCGAACAAACAAGATGGTACACTGGACTGCGAGCAAGGAGCACAAACCGGGAGATCTTGTCAGGGTGCGGATTCTGGAGCCGCGAACCTGGACACTCTACGGGGAGGAAGTCATGTCTGGCGGTGAGCTTGATGTCTAAGCCAACTCCCATGATCCGTCAATACCGAGAGTTGAAGAGGAGATGCCCGGATGCAATCCTCATGTTCAGACTGGGCGACTTCTACGAGATGTTCATGGAAGATGCGGAGAT
>DMOT01000253.1 GCA_003456765.1 Bacillota bacterium | reverse complement strand
ATCTGGGGCCTTCATACAAGTATCTGGGCCGATCGGTCAATGACATCATTCGTGAGGGGTTCCCCATCAGCGCCCATCTGGGACTGGTGAGTGTTATGTTTGCCCTAGTGGTAGGGGTTCCGTGCGGGATAATATCGGCGCTCAAGCAAAACAGATGGCAAGATAACGTCATAATGGCTTTTGCCATAATAGGCGTGTCGGTTCCCAGCTTTGTCATGGCGACACTCTTGATGTACGTGTTTGCTGTGAGGCTCAGATGGCTGCCTGCTGCCATGTGGGGAACCCCGAAGCACGTTATATTGCCCATGCTGGCGCTGGCAGGGTTCCCTACTGCTTTCTTTGCGCGGCTGATGCGATCGAGCACTCTGGATGTTCTGTCGCAAGACTACATCAGAACAGCCAGATCCAAAGGGCTTTCGTGGGCGGCCGTCGTCTACAAGCACGTGATTAAGAACGCAATTCTGCCCGTGGTTACCTACCTGGGACCCTTGGTTGCAGGGATAGTCACCGGGAGCTTCGTTGTTGAGAATATCTTTGCCATACCAGGGCTAGGACGCTACTATGTGACCAGCATTTACAATAGAGACTACACAGTCATACTGGGCGTTACGATCTTCTACAGCGCTCTCCTGGTCTTTCTAAATTTCGGCGTAGATATCGCATACGGCTGGATTGACCCCAGGATCAAGCTGATGGACGCAAAGGAGTGAGTGGCTGTGGAATACAATGTTGAGATGTTCAAACCCATCAAGAAAGACATTGAGAGTGCGGAAGCCATTGTGCGTCCATCGGTCACCTACTGGCAAGACGCGTGGCGCAGGCTGAAACAGAATCGGGGGGCCATGATAGGGCTTTGGACCATCGTGGCAATCATCGCAATTGCCATATTCGGTCCTATGGTCTCGCCGTACAGCTATTCTGACCAGAGTCTGGAAGATCAGAACCAGTTCTGCAGTTCAAAGTATTGGCTGGGCACTGACGACCTGGGGCGCGACCTCCTGACTCGGATAATGTACGGTGCCAGAATCTCACTTACTGTTGGATTTCTGGCAAGCTTAATTAACCTGACCGTCGGAGTAGTATACGGTGGGATTTCAGGTTTCTACGGCGGCAGGGTAGACAATGTCATGATGCGCATAGTCGAAGTGCTCAATGCCATCCCGATGCTTCTCTATGTCATATTGCTCATGGTCATTCTTGAGCCGGGACTGCAGAACATTCTGATAGCGCTTGGTCTTGTATACTGGCTGGGCATGGCGAGGATCGTCAGGGGCCAGGTTCTCAGTCTGAAGGAGCAGGATTTTGTTCTGGCTGCGCGCACAATCGGCGCCAGCAACTAGCAGATCATCATCAAGCACCTGATCCCAAATGCAATGGGTCCGATCATAGTCACGGCGACGCTGAACATACCGGCGGCCATATTCACCGAAGCCTTCTTGAGCTTCATCGGACTCGGGGTGAACGCCCCCATGGCGAGCTGGGGCGTGTTGGCGTCAGATGCGCTGCAGAGCTTCAGATCATACCCGTGGCAGCTCTTCTTCCCGGCCATAGCAATAAGCATTACTATGTTCGCGTTCAACTTCTTGGGGGACGGCCTTCGGGACGCTCTCGACCCCAAGCAGCGCAAATAACCGGTGGACATAGAGTAGGGGGGATACCTCTTGGACAGACTTTTGGAAGTTAGAAACGTCAGTACATCGTTCTTCACATATTCAGGTGAAGTCAAGGCAGTCCGTAATGTGAGCTTCCACGTGGACACCGGTGAGGCAATTGCGCTTGTTGGCGAGTCTGGTTGTGGCAAGAGCGTTACGGCGCTTTCCATAATGCAACTTGTGGCGCCTCCTGGGAAGGTCATAGATGGGGAGATCATCTTCAATGGCCGCGACCTGCTGAAGCTTGGCGAAAACAGGATGCAACACGTGCGGGGAAATGAGATCGGGATGATATTCCAAGACCCCATGACGTCTCTCAACCCCGTTTTGACTATCAAGAACCAGATCGTGGAGTCCATAATGCTTCATCAGAAAACATCCCGTGAGCAGGCGGAACGAAGATGCATAGAACTCCTTCACATGGTGGGGATTCCCTCGCCCGAGCGGCGTCTGGGGTCGTTTCCTCACGAGTTTAGCGGAGGGATGAGGCAAAGGGTCATGATAGCAATGGCGCTTGCCTGCAATCCGATGCTGTTGATTGCCGACGAGCCTACGACTGCTTTGGACGTTACGATTCAGGCTCAGATAATAAGCCTCATGGCGCAGCTCAAGAAGAAGCTGGGCATGTCAATCATCCTAATCACTCATGACCTTGGCGTAGTTGCTGGGCTAGCACAGCGTGTACTCGTGATGTATGCCGGGAAGGTGATCGAGACGGGAACGGTACGCGACATCTACTACCATGCTCAGCACCCCTACACCTGGGGCCTTCTCAAGTCGGTGCCGAGGCTTGACGCTGAAGATAAGAAGAAACTAGTGCCCATTCTGGGCCAGCCTCCTGACTTGATAAGTCCTCCGGTGGGATGCCCGTTTGCTCCAAGGTGCGACTGGGCGATGTCGATATGCTCAAACGTCCCACCTGACTATACTGAACTGTCAGAACATCATAAGGTAGCCTGCTGGCTGCAGCACCCCATGGCACCGACTTATGATCGGGTGGAGAGAGGGGGCGTGGCATAATGGAACCATTGATTGCAGTAAAGAATCTCAAGAAGTACTTCCGTGTTGGCGGAGGAACTTTTCGTGGCAAGAAAGGAACGTTGAAGGCGGTCGATGGCATCAGTTTCAGCATACCCAGAGGCGAAACTCTCGGACTTGTGGGTGAAAGCGGGTGCGGCAAGACTACTGTGGGCAGGACTATATGCAGGCTTTACGAGCCAACTGCCGGAGAAGTAATATTCGACGGGGTTCCCGTTTTTTCGATCCACCCCAAAGAGATGCTGCCGATAAGGCGGAAGATGCAGATGATCTTCCAGGATCCGTACGCTTCTCTGAATGCGCGCATGACTGTGGGCGACATCATCGGCGAGCCCATCGACATACACAATCTTGCCGACAGCAAGGAAGAGAGACTGGAGATGATACACGAACTCCTCCACACTGTAGGACTCAGCCCTGAACATGCAACCAGGTTCCCGCATGAGTTCAGCGGGGGCCAGAGGCAGAGGATCGGGGTTGCGCGGGCCCTCGCTGTGGAGCCGAGTTTCATCATATGCGACGAGCCCATATCTGCACTGGATGTATCCATTCAGGCTCAGGTCATCAATATGCTTGAGGAACTCCAGGAAGAGCGAGGCTTAACTTACCTCTTCATAGCCCATGATCTTTCAATGGTCAAGCATACAAGCCACCGCGTGGCGGTGATGTACCTCGGAAAGATCGTGGAGCTCGCTGAGAGTGTGGAGCTTTACAAGAACCCGCTCCATCCTTATACTAAGGCATTGATGTCGGCGATCCCCATTCCCGATCCCGACATAGAGGCTGAACGGGAGAGGATCATCCTTGAAGGGGATGTCCCGAGCCCGATCGATCCTCCGCCGGGATGCCGATTTAAGTCGAGGTGTAGCTATGCCATGGATGTTTGTGGCGAGGAGGAACCCGAGCTGCGCAACTTCAGTGGGCATCACGTCGCGTGCCATCTCATCAAGTAGAAGAGAGGCCGGATGGCTATCCAGGGCGCATCGCCCGGCGGCACATCTTTAGGTGCTGCCGAGTGATGCGCTTGTTCTCATAACCTTGCCTACAGCGGGCAGAATCTGTACTACAGCAAAGCAGTATCACATGTTGCAAGGGAGGCGGCGAATTGCCAGGAAGAATGAAGAGCGTCTATGCTCGTGCTTTGGCGGTAGCGATGGTCGCGGCCGTGGCCATGGCCAGCCATGTTTGCTTAGCAAATCCGAGGTTGCCGGCGGGGGCCACGGCCCAGGCCGAAGCAAAGGCGGAGTTCTACAGCCTGGTTCCTGCTCCAGAGATAGCGGCCACGGCCGCAATGCTATTGGATGCAGAAACCGGTCAGGTCCTATTCTCCATGAATCCTGATGAGAGATTAGCGCCTGCGTCTATAACGAAAGTCATGACCATGTTGATCGTCATGGAACGTGTCGATGAAGGCAAGATTTCGCTGGACGACACTGTTGTTGTAAGCCGTGAGGCGTCCATGATGGGAGGTTCGCAGGTCTACCTGAAAGAGAAGGAGCAGGCTTCGGTAGAAGACCTGATGGCGGCTACAGCCATAAGATCTGCCAATGATGCAAGTTATGCATTGGCAGAGGTCGTGTCAGGTACTGCGGATGCCTTTGTCGAACTCATGAACGCCAGAGCTGAGGAGCTTGGGATGTCGAACACGCATTTTGCCAACCCGGAGGGCCTCGACGATCCTGACCACTACACTACGGCGAGAGACATAGCGATAATGTCCCGCGAGCTTCTGGCGCACCCCAGAGTTTTGGAGTGGACCAGCACGTGGATAGGGAATATGCGCGGAGGGACCTATGATCTATTCAATACCAACAGGCTTATCAAGGCGTACGAAGGCGCAGATGGGCTAAAAACCGGGCAAACGGATACCGCCGGCTGGTGTCTTGTGGGGACGGCAGCACGCGGCGGAACCAGGCTTCTGTCGGTAGTTCTTGGTGCCGCAAGCGATGACGACAGGGTTCGAGAAACCTCAAAGCTCCTGGACTACGGTTTCCAGAAGTTCGAGCGGACGCGGTTTGTGGACGCCGGAGCTTCGGTTGGAATGATTCGCGTTCCTTCTGCTGCAACGCAGGATGTGGCGGTGATGGCGGCAGACGACGTTGTGCTGCTTTCTCCAAGGGGATTCGCATCTGAAATAGGGGTGCATTTCGAACCGATTCAGCAGGACATATCCGCCCCGATCGAGAAGGGACAACCCTTGGGTCGCGTAGTAGTCAGGATGGCGTCAGGAGAGGAACTTGGGTCGACGCTCGCGGTTGCCGGGGCTGATGTTCCCCGCGCCAACGCTATCGTGAGGGCGTGGAGGGCGATTGTCCGCTTCTTTTCCGAGCTGTTTGGCGGCAGAGGAACGAAAGCCTAGAAGTCCGCGTGCCGCCTGGGGTGTGGTTCTATGCATGTTGTTGAGAGCAGAGCCTGGGCCAAAGTGAACCTCGCTTTTGATATTGTCGGGCGCAGGTCCGACGGTTATCATGATATTGAAAGCGTAATGCACCGTATAGAGCTGGCAGACAAGATCAGAATTGAGCGTCTCGACATCGATCCGGGATCGGCAGAAAGCATACGAGTCCACGTTTTCCCGAAGGTAGTGCCGGATGGTAAGGATAACATAGCCTACCGCGCCGCCTGGGCATTCTTCGAAAGCACGGGAGAGCGTGGTGCTGTTTCAATAAGCATCGAAAAGAAAATACCTGTTGCTGCCGGGCTGGGAGGAGGCAGTGCCGACGCGGCAGCCGTCCTGGCAGGCATGAACCAGCTGTGGGATAGGCCCCTGGTGCAGGAGGAGCTGTTCGGAGTGGCTCGTTCCATCGGTGCAGATGTGCCATTCTGTCTCCTCTGCCATGGCGACTCTCCCAGAGCCTGGGCAGCCCTAGCCTGCGGGATTGGGGATCGTCTTGCGCCGTTGCCTCCGCTGCCGGGCATTCCTCTGGTTGTTGCAAAGCCTGAGGCGTCTCTTTCAGCGGGTGAGATCTACGGCATGTGGGACGCTCGGACGGGCGAGGCGAGCGGTGAGGGCAGCTACGGCGTTTTCAGAAGCAAGAAGACGGCTACGAAGGCTCAAGCGCTGGCGGACTGGATGCAGTCGCAAAACCGGTGCAGTTTGGACATGGCGCAGGTGGCGCCTTTCATGGTAAACGAGCTCGAGCTGCTTGCGGCCCAGATATGTCCTGAATTGCTCGGGGTCAAAGCTGCACTGCTGGAGCTGGGGGCCACGGCTGCGCTGATGAGCGGCAGCGGACCTACTGTGTTTGGCCTGTTCCAATCGGATAATTCTGCATATGCTGCTGCCCGGACTCTCCGGGAGCAGGCAGCCTTCGTTTCCCAATGGGGCCGACTCGATGTTTTCGTTACCCGGGCCGGGCCTCGGTCGGCTGTTGGCCCCGATGTTGATGCAGGTCAAGTCTGACAGCCTGTTGCGGGGGCGCGCAGGGTCCCCAAATTAGCCTTGAGAGATGGAATGAGGTGAGCGGCGCGATGCGCGTGGATGTGGCAATCCTCGCCGGCGCAGACAACACCGGACGCCTGTCTGAGGTTTCGGATGCGAAATACGAGGCCATGGTGGAGATAGGCGGAAAGCCAATGGTGGAATGGGTTTTAGACGGTGTGCTGTCGGCAAAGTCTGTAGACCGCGTAGTGATCGTCGGCCCATCAGATGCATTGCAGCCTATTGTTGACAGGAAGAATATTGGCGACAAGGTTTTAGTGGTTGAACGCGGTGGCGATTTGTTCGACAATGTGATGGTCGGGCTAAGCGAGATCGCCGATGGCAGGAAGGCCATGATAGTTGCGGGAGATGCCGTGTTCATCAAGGGAGAATCTCTCGATGGGTTTGTGGCAATGTGCGCGCGCGACCCGGCAGAGGTTCACTATGCCGTAGTTGCACGCGAAGCAATTGAAGCCGAGTTTCCCGGAGTGGAGAGGACCTATGTCAGGCTGGCGGATGGTACCGTGACCGGCGGAAACGTATTCATGGTGGATCCGCCTGTGGTGCGAAAGAACCATGACATCATTCGAAAGGCCCTTGACATGCGAAAGAATCCTGTTGCATTAGGTTCGCTACTGGGGCTGCCAATAATAGTGAAGTACTTGCTTGGAAGGCTCTCTATTGCCGATGCTGAGCGGAGAGTGTGGAACAAGCTGAGACTGCGCGGCAGAGGGGTTATTGTACCATATTCGGATATTGGCGTAGACATCGACAAGCCCAGTGACGTGGAGCTTGCCTTACGCATGCTTGCCTAGTCACCTGCGTGCCCCGATGCCTCAAGGCTCACAAGAAGACAATAATGTGTGGGGCTGACGTCCTGGCGGTGCTCGCCATTGTCAGCCTTGCTTATGGACTTACCGATTCGTGCGGAGGTGTAAGTGTTGAAGAAGGTTGTGGCTACCGACGGCGCGCCTGCAGCTATAGGCCCGTATTCGCAAGGGATCATAGCTGGGCAGTTTGTTTTTGTATCGGGCCAGACGCCCCTCGATCCCAAAACGGGAAAGCTCGTGGAGGGTGGAATAGGAGAGCAGACTAGAAGGGCGCTCGATAATATCGCGGCGATACTTGAGGCTGCCGGAACAGGGATGGACAATGTAGTTAAGGTAACCGTGTATCTTGAAGACATGAACGATTTTGCAGAAATGAACGACGTTTATGCTTCGTATTTCGTATCCGAACAGCCTTCGCGATGCGCTATCGAAGTGTCGAGGCTTCCCAGGGACGCAAAAGTGGAGATAGATGCCATAGCGATCATATAGATGAACCAGGCTGTACAAGAGAAGCCCACAATGTATGCCCGAATCGTTCCACAAAAGCGCGAAGAAGTAACTATCATGGAGGATTTTCCTAAAAAACGTAGAACAGGAGCAGAGTAGGGGAACAACTACTGCATTTCCATGAAAGGTGGGCGCGGTGTGAACATCACAGACGTGAGAGTGCGTAAAGTCAACACTGCAGGCAAGATGCGGGCTATTGCCTCAATCACCTTTGACGACGCATTTGTGGTCAGAGACATTCGAGTCATTGAAGGGCATAAAGGGCTATTTGTGGCAATGCCGAGCAGGAAGACCCCTGATGGGCAATTCCGCGACATCGCTCACCCCGTAACACAGGAAGCGCGCGACACCATTGAAGAAGCAATCATCTCTGTCTATCATGAACTTGGGAACTAGCGTCTTCTTTGTCTGGTGAATGCTGTCAGGCGCCTTGTTGCGAAGGAAACTGGGGCCGGATACTGAGCCCATTCGGTTACTAGATCTTATCGGAATGCGCTCTTGTTACGCCGGCCACTCGTTGGCGAACGCTCCAGCTGTTGGAACTTTGGTGGTGGAGTGCGATTGTCCGCTTGAATACGCCACCTTCTTGTCCAGCTAGCACAGATTACGTGAGTGTGGCAACTCAAGATTGGTCAACGAGCATCTGACGTAGTGTGCATGCCTCGCTTGTTGAAATGGCGAAGTATCAGTTCCCCGATGCGCCGCGCCGGGATGCTCAGGATTTCGTTTCGTGGTGGCCCCTGAGAAGGGCCACCACTCCCTTACTTCCTCGTGATCTTTCGATATCTCGAACAGATTCCGCGCCTGTGCACCTCTGTAATGTGCAGCGGATATTTGCTCACTGGTCGGTGTTGTGCTAGAATATGTACTGCTCTAGGATGGGGCGTAGCCAAGTGGTAAGGCACGGGACTTTGGATCCTGCAGCCCAGGTTCGAATCCTGGCGCCCCAGCCATCTTCATGCAAGTCTTCGACAGGGTGAATGCCCTGTTCTTTTGTTTGTACGCGGCAGCGATCGGCAGTAGCCCCGGATCCCCTCGCGCCATCTCCAGGCCAAAGGAACTGCTGCGGGCAAAGCCGATGCGCTGGCTCCAGTGTACATGCCGTCTAAAGGCGGCTATTGCCTTTCAGCTAAGTAGACCTCGATAAGTTCCTGCTCGATCCTCGAGTCTGCATTGTCGGCAATTCAGAGCTTGGCTGCTCGATTATCCACATTCCGCATGCAACATATGCCAGATGCATTATCGCTGCGTGGTCAGCTAGGCATTGTAATTAATGGCTTTGGGCTGAAGAAAAGGCAGACTCCGTGAGCTGTTATTCTACATGCATCTGAATGCGCATGGAATGCGCAAGCGAATGCGACTGTGGGAGTTTGGGACGGGGATTAGGAGATGAAGGCCGAGTACCTGACAGGATGACCCACCAGC